>JAYELL010000101.1:0-90558 GCA_034717495.1 Chloroflexota bacterium
CTTTCATAGCTGTGTTTCTCTCCTAACCTGGACAAACCGGAGGACCACAGATTTACGCAGACCTCCGGCGCAGACTATCGCCGATCTTTTCTGATCTTTCTTGGATTGATCTGCGTCCATCTGCGTCATCTGCGGTTGTGTTTTTATTCTTTTCACTGCTGATTTACGCAGACCTCCGGCGCAGATTTTCGCTGATCTTGTTTGGATCGATCAGCGGTCATGTCTTTCGGTGTAACATTCTACACCGGGAGGCAGGCATGAGCAAAGAGTGGAGAACGACGGACCGGGATAAGCCGTGAATTTCGGATGCCTGGGAGGTCTCTATGAACAGCGTTCGGAGATTCGCCGGTTGCAACGTTTGACGAGGGCTTGTAAAGGAGCTATAATTGGCTCATCAAACTGTCCATATCGTTCGTTCTCGTTCTCAAGGAGGAATTCCTATGTTAGTAGCTCTGGGATGTGGTTGTCTACTGGCGATGGGAGCTGCTATTGCGCCCCGACTGGTATTGATCATCATGGCGATCTTTGGTGATAGGATGAGTCTTGCCTTCGACTCGTGGATCTGGCCGGTGCTGGGCTGGATCTTTTTGCCCTACACCACCATCATGTACATCCTGGTCTGGACCCCGCTCGGCGGCGTCAGCGGCTGGGACTGGATATGGGTTGGCCTTGGCCTGATCCTTGACCTCATGAAGTGGGCCCAGATCTTCAACAATCGCAAGCAAATTCCCTATTACCCAGAAACGGCAATATAATATAATATAGGGATCAGTAGGATAAAGGTGACCCAATGTGACCATCGGTCGTTTCCGCTTAACATTGGGTTACCTCAGTTTTTGTGACCGAGAATTCTATTTTACAAACAGGAAGCTTGCTATAGAAACCTGCGGCACAGGGGTCAAGGGGTAAATGATCGTCTTGCTTGCGCCGAGGCTGTGCAACTTCGATCTTTCAGGCAGCATGGTTCAGCGCCTGGCGCATCTCTGAGGAGGGATACAATGCCATTTTTCAAGGGCAATAAGGGTATGTTTACCGCGGGCAAAGGTTTGCTCTCTCGCACCATAGTAGTTCTGATTGTCATTCTGCTGGCCGCTACCAGCGTTTTTGCTGCTCTCGAGGTTCTGGACCCTCCCGATTCGTGGGATGAGGGCGCAAATAAATATGAGAACGGCAATGTGAGTATCGCATTCGACGGCACGTGGAAACCATTTTACGTGGAGCTGGATTTCGACAACGACGAGCACCCCGATGCCTGTGGGGCCGGCACGAGCACACCGTGGGCGGGGGAGATCGAGATTGGCCTTTACCGTGAGGACAACAACCCGGCAGGCGCGCCAGGATTCGTGGCAACACGCGATTGGAAACTGGTTTCGTGTGACCGCAACAACGACGGGGCGGTCAATAGTGCTGACAAGACATATCAGCCGAAGACCGCCTTCACACCCTACGGGGACCCGCCCAACGGCGGCGGACCTTCCGACTTGCAGGTGTTGAGCCAGGATGTCTATGACACCTCCTCCTGTGGTGGCAACTGTGAGGCAGAGATCGTCAGCAGAATGTTTGTCAACCTGGATCTGGATTGCGATGGGCAGATCGACGAGCCCATGCCCGAGACTGGCATCTGCCTTGCCTGGGAAGGCCAATCGCCTAACTGTGTCGATCCTTCGACACCTGGCGTGGCCTGTGAATGGGACGGCGGCACCAGCGATTCATTCTGGGGAGGCAATTTCCAGGCGCGCGTCAACAGTGGTGGCGGCGATAAGACCCTGAACTTCGACGTGCGGGATGAGCCGATTGTGCCACCGCTGACCGGTCCACCTTTCAGTTGCACCGATGAGGTCTATGTCAGTCTTGGCGACGATTCCACGCCCCTGTTTGAGCTGGACGATTCGACCTCTCCTTATACCCTGACCATGATCGGCGACGACCCCGGTGTGATCTACAATGCCATTGGCTACTATCGATTCGATAATTACATCTATGGCATCCATACGAGCGACAATCACCTGGTACGGGTCGATGCCAACGGCGATGTCCATGATATGGGTACGGTTTCCGGTCTGCCAGGCGGCAGCTATTACGCGGGCGGCACCGATGGCGCTGGCAACTATATCGTGCAGCGGGCGGGCGTCAATCCACGGGAACTCTGGGCCATCGATCTAAGCACAAGGCCGGCGACAGCTACGAGCCTGGGCGCCATCACCATCCCCCTCTTCCATGATCTGGCCTGGGATCCCGTCACCGGCGGTTGGTTTACCGTAACCGAGTCTGGTCAGGTCTACAAGCTCTTTATCGACATTCCCAACGGCAGCCACACGTCGGCCCATCTAAGCAACATTCCAGCCATGCCTGGCGGCCACCCGTATGGCGGCATATGGACCGATGGTAATGACATCAACGCCTACCGCAACAACGGCGAGGTTTATAAGATCATCCTGACCGCCAGTCCTCCCCAGTGGTACCTGATGAGCCCGGCGCCCAGCATCTCCAGCAATGACGCTACCAATTGCGTCTTCGAGCCGGTGCTGGCGCTGCTCAGTGATCTGGAAGCCACCTGCAGCGGGGGCAGCCTGTTGATCAGCTGGACCACCGCCATGGAGTTCGACAACGAGGGCTTCAACGTCTTGCGGGCCCAATCGGCCGGCGGCGAGGCCGTCCGGGTCAATCCCGAGCTGATCCCCTCCCAGGGACCGACCAGCCAGGGGCATAGCTACGAGTACCTGGACACCTCGGCCCAACCAGATACGGAATACTGGTACTGGATCGAGGATG
This sequence comes from Chloroflexota bacterium, assembly GCA_034717495.1. NCBI lineage: Bacteria > Bacillati > Chloroflexota > Chloroflexota bacterium. The sequence goes on from JAYELL010000101.1 coordinate 2,773, forward strand.
TGGACGTCAGTGGCGCGACCAGCGTGACCGGCCCGGTCTCGGTGTCAGGCTGCGAAGCGCCCACCGCGGTGACACTGTCATCCATGGATGCTTCAGGGGAGGCACCTAACACGCTGTTGCCCGGGCTGGTAGCTGCAGGCGCCCTGGGTATCCTGGCTGCCGGCGTGCTATTGCGCCGGCGACTGCCATCGGTTGGCTAGTGTGCCCAGGTAGAACTTGTCGGGGTTGGTGACGTTGTAAATCCAGCGCCGATTAGTATCCGATTACACAGTGCCGAGTCTCGCGAGAGGCTCGGCACTTTTCTGGTTCAGGTCAATGCTGCTGATTAACTGGAGTAACGCAGATCGCACACAGCGCCTGCGGCTCAGCGAAGGTGTATTGAGAGTGCCTCAAGGGAATTCGACTGGGGCCATCGCTCACTCAGGGTGATTTTCGACGGGTGGGTTGCGAAGGAAGTGCGAACTGATACGAATTACCAGGTGAGTATGACCAGGACTTGGGAATACATCCTTCGATGTTCGGACGGTTCCTGTCCCTTATCCGATCTGGTTTGTGGTGGGGTCACGATGTTTAAACAATTTTCGCATGTAAATTTGACAAAAAGGCGTGCGATGGCTATACTTGGGCAATAGGTATGAACTGAGTGACAAGTGCACGGGTGATGATCATGTTAACTATCAGTAGTTCGAAAAGTGCTTCGCCGTCAGGCCAGATTTTGGAACATCTTTTGCGGCATGGCCCTGCCAGCATTAAAGACATAGAAGGGGCCCTGGGCGTCACGGCGACCGCGGTTCGGCAGCAGCTGTCCAATCTTGCGGCCGAAGGGCTGGTGACTATGTCCAAGGAACGTCGAGGGGTAGGCCGGCCCCGTAACGTCTATACCCCTACCCCGCGCGCCCACAATCTGTTTGCCTGCCATTCCGATGAGTTTACCCTGTTGCTGATCTCGGAGCTGGTGGCAACAGATGGTGACGAAAAGCTGCGCTATCTGTTGGATCGTATGGGCGAAAAGATGGCCCATCAGTACGGTGACCAGTTGAAAGGCCGGGTCATTGGTGACCGGGTGCGGGAGCTCTCGACCTTGCTCGACCAACGGGGTGTCATGTCGGGCGTTGAAATGGGAGCCAACGGTGATGTCATTATCCTGCACGAATACAACTGTCCCTATCACGAACTGGCAGCGACCCACCGCGATGTTTGCGAAATGGAGCGCAGCGTGTTCGAGAAGGTGCTGGGCACCGAAGTAACTCTTAGCAACTGCATCCACGATGGTTCTCACAGTTGCCAGTTTGTCATCAGCGAAAGCTCGCTGGTGGAAACAGGGGACACAACATTGACAGATCGTAACCTCAACGGCGAGTCGCGAGACCTGCCGTCACAATAACGCAAACAGGAGCAAAAACGCAAAGTCATGACAAGCGAACTGGAAATCAAGGATCTGCATGTCAACGTCGCCGACGGCAAGTTGGAAGTCCTGAAGGGTGTCAACCTGACTATCCGGCAGGGTGAGGTTCACGCTGTTATGGGTCCAAACGGCTCAGGCAAGAGTACCCTGGCCTATGCCATCATGGGCCATCCTCACTACCTGGTCACCTCGGGTGATATACTATTGGACGGCAAGAGCATCCTGGAGCTTTCCCCCGACGAGCGGGTTCGCCAGGGCCTCTTTCTGGCCTTCCAGTATCCGGTGGCCGTGCCAGGCGTGAGTATGGCGAACTTCCTGCGAACGGCCGTCAGCAATGTTCGGGGTTATACCGACGAGTCGGCCGACAAGGAGAAACCTGGGGTCATCGGGTCCAACCTGATGCCGATGCGGGAATTCCGCCGGGAATTGCTGGACAAAATGGACGAATTTCATGTCGATCGTTCTTTTGCCCGCCGTTATCTGAACGAGGGTTTCAGCGGTGGTGAAAAGAAACGGGTCGAGATCTTGCAGATGGCCATGTTGCAGCCCAAGATCGCCATCATGGACGAGACCGACAGTGGTCTGGATATCGATGCTTTGCGTGTGGTCTCTGACGGCGTCAACAAGCTGGCCGGGCCAGACCTGGGGATCTTGTTGATCACCCACTACCAGCGCATCCTTAACCACGTTCAGCCCGATTACGTCCACGTCTTCTACAATGGCCGTATCGTCAAGAGTGGTGGCCCTGAGCTGGCACTTGTGTTGGAAGAGAAGGGCTACAATTGGGTGCGAGAGGAGTTCGGCGGCGCGGAGCCGGTGCCCGCCCAGACAGCTGTTTGAAAAGGCCATGCAAGGCTGCTAAAGCTACCAGTTGATTGTCAACCTGGCCAGGAAACGGGTGATCTGATGCCTGGTAGCGCAGCTTGAGGGCATTTCGAGCTATTGGATACAACTTTTCAAACAGTCTCTAAGAGGAGTACAGTATGGCAACTGCAGGTGATCGCGAAGTCTTGGCAGACGTCAAGCAGGAATATCAATACGGCTTCAGCATGCCGGAAGACTATGTCTTCAAAGCGCGCAAGGGCATCGACCACGAGATTATCGACCAGATGTCCGATCTGAAGAGCGAACCGGACTGGATGCGCGAGTTCCGGCATCGCTCTTTCGACATTTTTCTGTCAAAGCCAATGCCCAACTGGGGTGCTGACCTCAACGAGATTGACTTCGATGATATCTATTACTACATCAAGCCCACAGAAAAGCAGGGCAAGAGCTGGGACGATATTCCGGACAATATCAAGGATACGTTTGAACGCCTCGGCATTCCCGAGGCTGAACGCAAGTTCCTGGCTGGCGTCGGCGCCCAGTATGAGTCGGAGGTAGTCTACCACTCCCTGCAGGAACAGTGGAAGCAGTTGGGTGTGATCTTCCTGGACACCGACACCGGTCTGCGGGAACACGAGGACCTCTTCAAGCAGTACTTCGGTTCGCTTATTCCCCCGTCCGACAATAAGTTCGCCGCCTTGAACTCGGCGGTGTGGTCTGGTGGTAGTTTCATCTACGTGCCACCTGGTGTGACGGTGGATATTCCCTTGCAGGCCTACTTTCGCATCAACGCCCAGAACATGGGGCAGTTTGAGCGTACCCTGATCATCGTCGACGAGGGGGCCAATGTTCACTACGTAGAGGGCTGTACAGCGCCCATTTATGCGACCGATTCTCTTCATTCCGCTGTCGTCGAGATCTTCGTCAAAAAAGATGGCCGCTGCCGTTACTCGACGATCCAGAACTGGTCCAATAATGTCTACAACCTGGTTACCAAACGAGCGATAGCCGAAGAAAACGCCACCATGGAGTGGATCGACGGCAATCTGGGCTCCAAGGTAACGATGAAATACCCTGCGGTATACATGATGGGCCCCGGGGCTCATGGCGAGATTCTGTCGATTGCCTTTGCCGGAAAGGGGCAATACCAGGATGCGGGTGGCAAGGTAGTGCATGGCGCGCCCAACACCTCTTCGAAGATCATCTCCAAGTCGATCAGCAAGGATGGTGGACGGGCTGCCTACCGTGGTTTGCTCAAGGTTGCCAAGGGTGCATCAGGATCCAAGTCAACCGTCGTATGCGATGCGCTGTTGCTGGACGGCGAGAGCCGGTCCGACACCTATCCCTACATCGAGGTCGATGAACAGGATGTTCAGGTGGGACACGAAGCCAGTGTCAGTAAGGTCAACGAAGAGCAGCTATTCTACCTGATGAGCCGCGGTTTGAGCGAAGAAGAGGCTGCCACCATGATCGTCAGCGGCTTCATCGAGCCCATGGTCAAAGAACTGCCCATGGAATATGCCGTGGAAATGAATCGCCTGATCCAGCTTCAGATGGAAGGCAGTATCGGGTAGCCTGTTGGCCCCGGATAACCATGATATTTGAGTGCGGAGGCAATTGAACGGTATGACTGTAATAGCAGAGGAACGGGCGGGGTCCGCTGTGGGCCTTAACCAGGATGCGGTTGCGATCCTGTCCGCCCAGCGAAACGAACCGGACTGGTTCCTGGATCTTCGCCGGCGGGCCTGGCGATTTTACGAGGAGATTCCCTGGCCGACCGGCAACGAGGAAGAGTGGCGCCGAACCAGGCTCACCGGCTTCAACACGGATGAGTATGCCCTGGCGGATGGCGCTGGCCTGGATAGGCAGCAGACCCTGACCGATCGAGCAGGCTTGCCAGAATATCTGCGCGATGAGCTGGATTCCATCGATGCTGCCGGTGCCATGGTCAACGAAAACGGCACCTTGCGCTACCATCAGTTGAGCGAGTCCATGGCTGCCCAGGGGGTTATCTTCACCGATCTGGGCACAGCGATGCAACAGCACCCGGAGCTGATTCAGCGCTATTTTATGACCGATAACGTGCCCGTGGATAGCAATAAATTCACGGCCCTGCATGCTGCGTTGGTGACGGGTGGCACCCTGCTTTACGTGCCGCGCAATGTCCAGATTGAGCAGCCTCTTCACTCGGTGACCTCTCTACGCGAGGGCCAGGCTGACTTTGCCCATACCCTGATCATTGCCGAGCAGGGTGCCCAGGTTGCTTTCGTCGACGACCTGATCAGCCAGGACGACGGCGCAGGCTTTCACAGCGGTGTGGTGGAGATCGTGGCCGAGCCGGGGGCGGTGGTTCGCTACATGCACAATCAGAACTGGAATACCAAAACCTGGCATTTCAGTACGCAGCAGGCTCAGATGAAGCGGGACGCGCAGCTTACCTGGCTTCTGAGTTCGTGGGGCAGCCGCTTGAGCAAGATCAACCTGGAGATGCAGCTGCTGGAGCCGGGTGGTCACGGCGAGTTGCTGGGCCTGTTTTTCCCCAGCGGCCGCCAGCACATTGACCACCACACAATGCAGAATCACTTCTCCGAGCGCTGTAGCAGCGACCTGCTGTTCAAGGGCGCGCTGCGGGACCGCTCCCGTTCCGTTTATTCCGGTGCCATCAAGGTCTGGCCCCATGCCCAAAAGACCGATGCCTTCCAAAAGAACGACAATCTGATATTGGATCGCCGCGCACGGGCTGACAGCATCCCTGGACTGGAGATCGAGGCTGATGATGTGCGCTGTACCCATGGTGCTACCGTCAGCAAGATCGAGCCGGAGTACCTGTTCTATCTGCAATCGCGGACGCTCAGCAGATTCCAGGCGGAGCAGATGATCGTCGTCGGTTTCTTCGAGGAAGTGCTCAATCGGGTGCCCGTGGAAGGTGTCCGCCGGAAGCTGGAACAGGTGATTGCCAGAAAGATCCACATGTAGTTCGTAAATCAGTTATCGGTATTCAGTAACCAGTCGACAGTGATTGCTGACTCAGTTTTCAACGCCCTGCACAGGCTGTTGAAAACCGATCACAGCACACGGTCTACTGGTTACTGTTTTCTGGCCATTTCGCGATTTTAGGAGGATACGATGAAAGGTTATGTGCATTCTGAGGTATTGGTAACTACGGGTTGGGTAGCTGAGCATCTGGAAGATCCCTCGATTCGAATAGTTGAGTCCAACGAAGATATTCTATTATACGACCTGGGACATATCCCGGGCGCGGTCCAAATCGACTGGCAGAAAGATCTAAACGACCAGTTGCGCCGTGACTATCTGAACCGGGAAAAGTTCGAGACCCTGATGACAGCCAACGGCATCAGCAGTGACACGACAGTGATCTTCTATGGTGACAAAAACAACTGGTGGGCCTGCTATGCCTTTTGGGTCTTTCAGCTTTTCAGCCATAGCAACGCCAGGATCATGGATGGTGGGCGCGCCAAATGGGAGGCTGAGCGGAAGCCGTTTGTCAAGGATGTGCCCTCCTACCCAGCAACCGACTACCGGGCACCAGACCGGGCTGATTACAGGATACGTGCCTTTCGCGATCAAGTACTGAGCCATGTCGAGGCCGGCCTTCCCCTGGTTGATGTGCGCTCTCCGGGCGAATACAGCGGTGAGTTGCTCCATATGGCCAACTATCCGCAAGAGGGATCTTTGCGTGGCGGACACATCCCCGGAGCCAGGAGCATTCCATGGAGCCGGGCTGCCAATCCGGATGGTACCTTCAAATCGGCCGACGAGTTGCGGGCCATCTACGAGGAGGAGCAAGGGCTCAGTCCTGACGACAATGTTGTTGCCTATTGCCGCATCGGGGAGCGCTCCAGCCACACTTGGTTTGTGCTCAATTACCTGTTGGGCTACCCCAATGTTCGTAACTACGATGGTAGCTGGACAGAATGGGGCAACCTGGTAGGCGTACCGGTCGAAAAATAGCAGGAAGTGATGCCTGTATTTGCCTCCGTATCAGATAGGCGCGATAATGACGGACATTCAACGCGGTCAAGGCAAGCAGCCTGACCTATCAACGCCGGTCTCAATCCGGCTAGAAATCCTGTGTTACGATGGTAGTCGCTATCCCACAAGACAGCATAATCGAAGAGATTCGAGCCGATTTCCCCATTCTCCAGCGGCAGGTTCATGGCCACCCGCTAGCCTACCTGGATAATGCGGCCACTTCACAGAAGCCGCTGGCGGTCATCCAGGCAATGGATGGTTATTACCGTCTGACCAATGCCAACGTGCACCGGGGGGTACACACGTTGAGCGAAGAGGCGACGGCGCTCTACGAAGGCGCTCGCAAGCGCATTGCTCGCTTCGTCAATGCTTCAAGCAGCAAGGAGATCATTTTTACCCGCAACGCCACTGAGGCGATCAACCTGGTGGCGTACAGTTGGGGAATGGGCACCCTGAAGCCTGGCGATGAGGTATTGGTCACGGAGATGGAGCATCACTCCAACATCGTTCCCTGGCAGATCATCTGTGAGCGAACGGGCGCCACCCTGCGTTACGTGCCTATCGACCTTGCAGGCCACCTTCGCCTCGACCTGCTGGACGAGCTGCTTACGGAGCGCACAAAAATGTTTGCTTTCGTGGCGATGTCTAACGTGCTGGGCACTATCAATCCGGTGAAGCAGATGGTGGCAGCAGCCGGGGCAGTGGGTGCATTGACTCTGGTGGATGGCGCGCAGAGTGTTCCCCACATGTCTGTGGATGTGCAGGCCCAGGGGGCCGACTTCCAGGTTTTCTCAGGGCATAAGATGCTGGGACCCACAGGCAGTGGCGTTCTCCATGGTCGACAGGAATTGCTGGAGGCGATGCCACCCTTTATGGGCGGCGGCGACATGATCCGCGAGGTGCGGATGGATGGCTCCCAGTGGAACTCGTTGCCCTGGAAGTTCGAGGCAGGTACGCCGGCGATTGCCGAGGGCATTGGTTTGGGCGCTGCTGTGGATTACTTGTCCAGCCTGGGCATGGACTGGGTTCAACAGCACGAGCGCACGCTGGTAGCCTACGCTATGGAACGACTGGCGGAGGTTGAGGGGTTGCGTATCCTTGGTCCTGCTGCGGAAGAACGGGGTGGCGTGGTTGCCTTCACCCTGGAAGGGATTCACCCCCACGATATTGCTGCCATCCTGGATCACGAGGGCATTGCTGTTCGAGCAGGGCATCACTGTGCGCAGCCGATTCACGATTGTTACGGCATCATCGCGAGCGCTCGCGCTAGTTTTTACGTCTATAATACTCCTGAAGAGGTGGATCGTCTGGTCCTTGCCCTCGAAAAGGTTCAGGAGTTGTTTAGTTTCTAATTGGAGTTACGCAGTTCGCATACTGAGTGCGACCGAAGGGAGCGATCGAAGTGTGCGAACGGATCAAATGCCGCCCTTCGAAGTCCTCCCGGACCGCCTAGCTCACGCACCGCCTGCTGGCGTGCTAGCGAGGCTCAGGATGTCATTTGTCCCTGTTTTTACCAGGTGCGTAACTCCAGTTTCTAAATCCGGCCACCGATCACCGGCCGCTGGGCACTGAATCATGGATGCACTATACCGCGAGGAAATACTCGACCATTACCGCTATCCGCGCAACAAGGGTCACCTGGACGACGCAGATATCTCTTACCACGACCACAATCCTTTCTGTGGTGACGAGATCACCCTCGAACTGAAGATCGAGGATGATAAGGTCGTGCAGGTGGCATTCGATGGACGCGGCTGTGCCATCAGTCAGGCTGCAGCGTCCATGATGACCGAGGAAATCCTGGGGAAATCCCTGGATGAACTGCGCGAATGGAACAAGGATGATATCCTGGACCTGCTCGGTATCGAGATTGGCCCGGTGCGCATGAAGTGCGCACTCTTGCCCCTCAAGGCACTCAAAGCCGGAGTCTGGGGCATCGAAGGCTGGCCGAGCGACGAATAAGGGCAGTCGAATAAGCTTGTTTGAGAAAGAAAAAGACATATGACAATATACGTCCGTGTCGCTGCCGTGGGTGAGGTGCCTGCAGGCGGCAGAAAGAGGGTGGAAGTCGATGGAATCGAGGTTGCGGTCTTCAACGTCGATAATTCATCGTACTACGCTGTTGAGGATATCTGTACCCACGACGGTGGACCGTTGGCCGATGGTGAGGTGATCAGTACCTACGAGATCGAGTGCCCGCGTCACGGTGCCCGTTTTGACATGCGCTCAGGTGAAGCTCTCAGCATGCCGGCTTTCGAGCCCATTGAGACCTTCGAGGTGGTTGTCAGAGATGGGGAGATCCTCCTCGCGGTAGACTGGTAAGTGAGTTGGAGGCATAACAATGGCAGTTAACCCTGAAGATATTCGTGAGAAAATCCGAGAGGGCGTGATCGATCCGGAGATCGGTCTCAATATCGTCGATATCGGTTTGATCTATGACGTTGAAGTCGAGGAAAATATCGCCGAGATCGACATGACTCTGACCAGCCCTGGGTGTCCCTTGGGCCCCCAGATAATCCGCGAGGTCAAGGTGGCTGTGACGAGCAATTTTCCTGAGTTGGAGGCAGTCAACGTCAACATCGTGTGGCAGCCATTTTGGTCGCCCGAGATGATGAGTGATTGGGCCAAGGATGAGTTGGGTATCTTTTGACCAGATTTGACGGGTTTGAAACAGCAGACGGACCGAACCTGAACCAGGGCGGTCCGTTTTTTCAGGAAGGGCAAGGATCCATGGCTGAGATGTGGGATGCAGTCGTTGCCGGACATATCTGTGTTGACGTGATCCCTGATCTGGCCAACATTCCGCCCGACGAGTTTCAAAGCATGTTTCAACCCGGGCGCCTGTTGGAAGCAGGCCCGGTGGCATTTTCCACAGGCGGCGCTGTATCGAACACCGGGCTCGTTCTTCACAAGCTGGGCATTCAAACCCAGTTGATGGGGAAAATCGGGGACGATCTCTTCGGCGAGGCAATCAGAAAGATTATCAGCGGCTTTGATGCCAGTCTTGTGGATGGCATGGTTGTCGACTCCGCCGCGCAGACTTCCTATAGCGTGGTGATCAACCCGCCGCAGGTAGACCGAATCTTTCTGCATTATCCAGGGGCCAATGACAGCTTTTTCGCCGACGATGTTCGCTATGATCTGGTGGCGCAGAGCCGGCTTTTCCATTTTGGATACCCGCCGATCATGAAATCGATGTATCAAAATGGGGGATCGGAGCTGATAGATATCTACCAGCGATCCAAGGCTGCCGGCGTTACGACCTCGCTGGATCTATCCCTGCCTGATCCAACATCCCCCAGTGGACGGGCACCCTGGCAGCGCATTCTTGAGGACACCTTGCCGTCAGTGGACATATTCCTGCCCAGCGCTGAGGAGATCTTGTTCATGCTGCGGCGAGGCACCTTTGACGATCTGCAGCAGAACGCGGGGGGAATCGATATCCTGCCTCTGGTTACGCCCCAGTTGCTAAACGATTTGAGTAGCCAGCTTCTGGAAATGGGCACCAAAATCGTTGGCATCAAACTGGGAGACCGGGGAATCTATCTGCGTACAGGCGGGGAAGCGGAGTTAGCGGCGATTGGCCGCGCTAAACCCTCGAACCCTGGCGCATGGGCCAACAGAGAACTGTGGGCACCGGCATTTCAGGTCGGGGAAGTTGGCACCACGGGCGCCGGCGACTCCACCATCGCGGGATTTCTCAGCGCCTTGCTTCGGGACCTGTCTCCTGAAAAGGCGCTGGTCATGGCGACAGCGGTCGGCGCCTGCAATGTAGAAGCTGCCGATAGCCTTAGCGGGATACGTTCATGGCAGGCCACGCTGGATCGCGTCGCTGCAGGCTGGGCAAAGCGGCACCTGGCAATCGATGCAGCGGGTTGGCACTTCGACGAAGCTAATGCACTGTGGGCCAAAGAGAGCTCGACAGGGCAACGGCGGACTTGAAGGTCGAGCACCGTTCAACCGAAAAACACAGTGTAGGGGTGTGTCAGGTCAGGAGAAAAGGCCTGGCATTCTTGTTATGAGCGGTGCGGCTGTGCCAGGGCGATCAATATGCTGCGCAGTCCGCGGGCTGTGACTGCCAGCAGGAATGGGTGGCCTTCGGGGGATCGATCGAGGCTCCAGGCTGTCGCGGCTGCCAGGTCGGCTGTTGTCTGTTCGCCCGCCAGTGCGAGCCACTCGCTCATTTTGTTCAGACTGGTCTTCACTAGTGCCTGTTGGGCGCTTTGATCCGCGAACTCAGTGCGAGTAAGCTGCTCAACCCCTCTCTCGAACTGCTCGGGTGTTATTTCCTTGCCAGTCTCCAACATTGCTTCCGCGGCTTCAAAAACCCGTTCGGACAGAAGTACCCAACCCGCCATTGCAACCTGATCCAACAGAATGAGGGTTTCCTCCGGGGCAACCGGCTGGGGTTCAGCACTGGTTGGCCGAGGTTGGGGCGGCGACCAACGCCAGAGCGCAACATTATGGAATCTGTAAGCCAGCGACGGCGTGGTCCGGTGAAGCCAATTGGTTGATAAGCCATCCAGGACCCGCCGCCGTCCATAGTCAAAAGGCGCTTCAAGCCAGGTGAGTCCCGGTAAGGACTTGTCGGCAGCATGGAGCGTGCCTTTCGACATGGCTGGTGGAAGGGTTTCATTGGGCACCGAAAGATTGCCCAGCGCATCGACGATTCCAGCCTGTCCCGTGATCTGCAGTTGCAGCACGGCACAGGTCTCTTCATCTTCATTTGGTACACAAAACCACAGGAGCTGACGGCCCATGATATCAATAGGGCTGGCGAGACAACGGCTGGCAGCCGGAGGTGGGGCTGGGGGCGTCACAGCTATGCCCTGCAGACGCAGCTTCTGCAGCGCGCGTCGGGCTTCGGGCTTCCGGTCCGGCGGAAGCGTAGGAATCAGTTCCTGAAGGGCTTTGCTTGCCTCACGGTTGATGGTGGAACCAAGGATTCCCAGGGCCTCGCTGGCTGCGGGGGTGTGCGGATCCTGAGCGAACAGCCGCAAAAGCTCGACTCTCTCCCCTTCGGAAAGTCGGCGCGTACTCTGGACCATCGTCATGAGAACATCGAGTGGCTCAAAGCTGAGTTGTCCCAGATAATCGAGCAGAATCGATGGGTTTGCCGGTACCTCCGCAAGCACTTGCTGTAGGGACTGGAGAGCCAATTTCTCAGGGGAGGCCATGTTGGCATACATACTTTCATCAGGTTCCACACCCAGATAGCGCTGCAGAATCATGATGGCGCTCATGCGAGCCTGATCAGGCTCACTGCGGTCGCGAGCCACCGCACTCAGCGCGGTGATGGTTCTGTCCTGATCGAAAAATGTGGACAGGTATCCCAACCCGCCCCGAAGCTGAGGGTTGGAGGTATTCAGGGCTGCCAGCATCGCCGGAATCGCCTGCTCACCGTGTTGTTCAGCAATGCCCTGGGCCTTCTCATAGAGTTCCTGGTCGTCGCTGGTATCGGCAAACGAGCGGATGGCGTTTTCCAGCGCCAACCGATTCTGGAAGGAGGTAATGATCTTCGAATGGCGGTCGCTCATGGCGAGGATTATACAGTAACTGACATGTAAGAACAACAAAACCATTTGCCAGAAGTCTGCTGGGATGTTACACTAGAGGCTGCTTTAGAACGGGCGATCGAGTCTGTTTCCCGGCGGAATCTGGAGACCAAATCATGGCAACTCAGGTGCTTTACCGCAAATGGCGTTCCCAAACATTTGAAGAGGTCATTGGGCAGGAACATGTGACTCGCACGTTGCGAAACGCTATACGTGATGGGCGGATCGCTCATGCCTATCTGTTTACGGGCCCCCGGGGAACGGGAAAGACCAGCACGGCGCGTTTGTTGGCCAAGGCGGTGAATTGTCTTGAAGAGGATCCTGGCGATCGGCCAGACAACACCTGTGAAATCTGTCAGGCGATCACCGAGGGTTCCCTGCTGGACCTGATCGAGATCGACGCTGCCTCAAATCGAGGGATCGACGAGATCCGCGATCTTCGAGACAGGGTTCATTATTCCCCTGGCCTGGCTCGCTACAAGGTCTATGTCATCGATGAAGTGCATATGTTGACGACCGAGGCCTTCAATGCCTTGTTGAAAACCCTGGAGGAACCTCCGGCTCACGTTATCTTTGTGTTGGCTACCACCGAACCTCACAAGATCCCCGACACTGTTCTGTCTCGCTGCCAGCGCTTTGACTTTCGCCGTATTCCCAGCCATCTGATTGTCGAACGACTGGCCTACATTTTGGAACAAGAAGAGCGTGCTGCAGAGCCGGTTGCGTTGGAGATGATTGCTCGCAGCTCCGAAGGATGTATGCGGGATGCCATCAGTCTCATCGACCAACTGCTATCTTACGGCGGGGAGGTAATTACTGAAGCTCAGGTGCAGGCAGTCCGGGGAACCATCTCGGGGCAAGCCATCGCCGAGATCGTGGACTATATGGTCGCCAGGGATGCCGGCGGCGGCCTTGCCCTGGTCAATCAGATGGCCAACGAGGGAATCGATCTTCGCCAACTGGCCCTGCAGTTGGTGGCCCACCTGCGTTCCGTGTTATTGGTCAGGGTTGGTGGTGAAGGTGCCAGGGATATCTTGTCTGACCTCTCGGAACAACAGCTGGCGGTGGTACAGACCCAGGCAGACGAACTGGAGGCCGGGACTGTTTCCCGGGCCATTCGCGCGATAAACCAGGCAAGCCGGGAAATGCGGGACTCTCCCTATCCCCAGCTGGTGCTTGAATTGGCCTGGCTTGAGGTGGTTGAGCCGTCGATGGGTGCCGCTCTGGCTCCGACAGGTTCGTTGTCCGTGGCGGCCCCACCGCCGATTTCCCGAGCGGCCGCCACGGAACGGGTTTCGGTCCCAAAAACCTTTGGCAGGGAGCAGAGTCCGTCGGAACGCCGCGAGGCAAGCGCTGGGCCACCGTTGCCCAAAGCGGACGCACCGGTTCCGGAAGAGGATATTGTGGAGACTCTGCGCGCCAACTGGACCCCATTGCTCTTCGCAGCGGAGGAGAAAAGCGGTGCTTCTCTGCGAGGTGCATTGCGCACATTGCGCAATGTGGTGGCCCAGGGGGATGATGTTTACTTTGCCTTCGAACATGAGTTTGCCAAGACCGTGGTTGAACGGCCAGCTAACAAGGCGTTTCTCCAGGAGATGCTTGGACAGATACTCGGCAAGATGGTTCGCTTGCATTGTCAGGTCGGTACCCAGGTTACAGGTGTCAGCGAACCGGTACACCGTCCGGCGCCAACACCCGCCGTGCCGCAGGGGCCTGAAGAGCAAGACTTGAGCGATGATCCGGTTGCCGAGCACGCGCGTGAAAACCTGGGTGCCGTGACCAGCAAGATTGGTCCCACCGGATCTTGACGGAATCCTGACTGGATTGAAAACTTTCATGGTGATGGAGGATTAACTGTGGCGAAAAAGAAGATCAAACGATCCCGGCCTCAAGGGGGTAAAAAATCACTGCCTGGCGGCGGTGGCATGCTGGATCAGATTCGCCAACTTCAGGAAGAGATGGCGCGAACTCAGGAAACTCTGAGCGATGAGACAGTGGAGGTCTCTGTAGGGGGCGGCGTGGTCACAATGGTGATAACAGGCAACCAGCGTCTTGAGTCTGTAACCATCGAGCCGGAATTGCTGGACCCGGATGATGTTGAAATGTTGCAGGATTTGATCCTGGCTGCTGTCAACGAGGCCATCGAACAGTCGCAGAGTCTGGCATCTGATCGCATGGGTGCCCTTACGGGCGGATTGGATATTCCAGGTCTTCTTGGATAATATCGGTTGAGGATCAGAGATGCAGAAGGTAGCCACGCCAATAGCCAATGTCATCGACGCGCTATCTCGGTTGCCCGGGATTGGGCCCAAGACGGCGGCACGGTTGGCCTATTATATGTTGCGAGCACCCGAGGAAGAGGTGTTTGTGCTGGCCGATGCCCTGCGCGAGCTTCGGGAGCGTACGGTGTTCTGTGAGCGGTGCCATAACATTGCCGAGACGAGTCCATGCGCTATCTGCACCAGTGAGGAACGGGATCGCTCGGTGATCTGTGTGGTCGAGGAACCGTCTGATGTTCTGGCGATTGAGCGAACCCGGGCCTATCGTGGCGTATATCATGTATTGCATGGTGCCATATCGCCTGTGGATGGGGTGGGGCCAGAACAGTTGCGGGTTGCCGAATTATTGGCCCGGCTGCAGGTGGAGCCGGTAGATGAAGTGCTGTTGGCGACCAACCCCAACCTTGAGGGGGAGGCAACGGCCATGTACCTGGCCCATTTGATTGGACCTTTAGGGATACGGGTAACACGGTTGGCTCACGGCCTGCCGGTCGGGGGCGATCTGGAATATGCAGATGAAATGACCCTGAGCCGGGCGCTGGAAGGCCGGCGTGAGATGTAAAGAACGATTCTGGTCTGTTTGGCGCAGGCTGGCGGGCAAGATGTTGTGGCACCACCTGTTTCCTGTACAACATCTGGGGCCAGGTGATTTTGAACCATTGTTTGCGATGGTCGGAAAAGAAATCGAAGGTAGAAATCGGGCCTGATCTATTGACTTGAGATTTTGACAGGGGAAAACCTGTGTGGTAGAATTTCCTGTAGTGATGAGGCATATGCCTCAGTAGCTGCAGGATATGACATCTGGACCTGAGTGAACAGGTCTTCTGGATTGTCGACCGCGGCCTTGGCTGCCGGTTTTTTTGTCCGGAAGTGGGATTTGACAATCAGGTTTGGATGTGGTAACATTCTTTCTTGCGCAGGCGGTAAGCCTGGGCAGGAAGTTAACAGCGGATAATCGGAAGCGCTGTGGGTAGTCACCGCGGCTGGCACGACAGGCGCCGGTTTCGTTGAGATCGGGGCTTGACAAGTGTTCGGAGATGTGGTAGACTGCTTTCTCGTGTGGATAGCACATTAACAACTGAAAAGTGACAGGAAGGAACCAGTGTTTTGGGCTTCTGACCTATATGGTCAAGTCAATCTTTTTGCGGAGAGTTTGATCCTGGCTCAGGATGAACGCTGGCGGCGTGCCTAACACATGCAAGTCGTACGAACCTAATTTCTTCGGAATGAATGGTTAGTGGCGCACGGGTGAGTAACACGTGGGTGACCTGCCCCAGAGTGGAGGATAACTTCTCGAAAGAGAAGCTAATACTGCATAAGCTCAATTATTCGTTTAGTTGAGTAAAGCTCCGGCGCTCTGGGAGGGGCCTGCGGCCGATTAGTTAGTTGGTGGGGTAATGGCCTACCAAGACGATGATCGGTAGCTGGTCTGAGAGGACGATCAGTCACACTGGCACTGACACACGGGCCAGACTCCTACGGGAGGCAGCAGTGAGGAATATTGCGCAATGGGCGAAAGCCTGACGCAGCAACGCCGCGTGGAGGATGACTGCCTTCGGGTTGTAAACTCCTTTTCCAGGGGAAGAGACAAGGACGGTACCCTGGGAATAAGTCTCGGCTAACTACGTGCCAGCAGCCGCGGTAAAACGTAGGAGGCGAGCGTTATCCGGATTTACTGGGCGTAAAGCGCACGCAGGCGGTTATGTAAGTCGGACGTGAAAGCTCCTGGCTTAACTAGGAGAGGTCGTTCGAAACTGCGTAACTTGAGGTTGGGAGAGGGGAGTGGAATTCCCGGTGTAGTAGTGGAATGCGTAGATATCGGGAGGAACACCAGTGGCGAAAGCGGCTCCCTGGCCCACACCTGACGCTCAGGTGCGAAAGCGTGGGTAGCGAACGGGATTAGATACCCCGGTAGTCCACGCCGTAAACGATGCGAACTAGGTGTTGGTGGTATTGACCCTATCAGTGCCGTAGCAAACGCGATAAGTTCGCCGCCTGGGGACTACGGCCGCAAGGCTAAAACTCAAAGGAATTGACGGGGGCCCGCACAAGCAGCGGAGCGTGTGGTTTAATTCGATGCAACGCGAAGAACCTTACCTGGGACTGACATGGTCGTAGTAGTGAACCGAAAGGGGAACGAGTCTTCGGACAGCGATCACAGGTGCTGCATGGCTGTCGTCAGCTCGTGTCGTGAGATGTTGGGTTAAGTCCCGCAACGAGCGCAACCCTTGCTGCTAGTTACATGTGTCTAGTGGGACTGCCGGAGTCAAACCGGAGGAAGGTGGGGATGACGTCAAGTCAGCATGGCCTTTTTTCCAGGGCTACACACACGCTACAATGGCCGGTACAATGGGTCGCCAAGCCGCGAGGCGGAGCTAATCCTATCAAAGCCGGTCTCAGTTCGGATTGTAGGCTGCAACTCGCCTGCATGAAGTCGGAGTTGCTAGTAACCGCAGGTCAGCCATACTGCGGTGAATACGTTCCCGGGCCTTGTACACACCGCCCGTCACATCATGGGAGCTGGTAACACCTGAAGCCGGTGAGCCAACCGCAAGGAGGCAGCTGTCGAAGGTGGGACTGGTAACTGGGATGAAGTCGTAACAAGGTAGCTGTAGCGGAAGCTGCGGCTGGATCACCTCCTTTCTAGGGAGTTATGGCCTGCCGAAGTCGGGTTAAGCCGACTGTCGGGTGGCATACTCCTAGGTCAATTGCTCGGCCTTGAGTCGAGTAACTTCCAAAACACCCTTGCTGTCACTTTTTAGTTGTTAATGATGTCTTCCGAGAGGGCCTGTAGCTCAGTCGGTTAGAGCACTGTGCTGATAACGCAGGGGTCAGTGGTTCGAGTCCACTCAGGCCCACTGACTGAAGCGCCGGTAGAGCACTGGTAGAAGATTAAAACAAAGATATGAGCTTCAATCGCCAAGACAAGGCATAGATCATCAGTTTAAGCACGCGACGATCGTCAGACGACCCGGCGTTGTGCCGGGTCGTTTTTGCGTCTTGGGGAGTTGGTTTCTGAAGTTTGGGCTCAAGGTGTTTGAGGGCAAACTTCAGCAACCAAATGCTGAGATGTAGTTGTTACCTTAACAACCGAATAGAATGCGTACGCTTCAATTTCTTCCATCTCATGTGGAAAGCTACTAAGGGCGTACGGTGGATGCCTTGGCGTCAAGAGCCGAAGAAGGGCGTGGACAACTGCGATAAGCCTCGGGAAGCCGTTGTCAGGTGTTATATCCGAGGATGCCCGAATGGGGAAACCCACCCAGGGGAATGCCTGGGTACCGCTGGCTGAACACATAGGCCAGGCGGAGGGAACTGAGGGAACTGAAACATCTTAGTACCTCGAGGAAAAGAGATTATTCCCTGAGTAGTGGCGAGCGAAAGGGGAACAGCCCAAACCCATGTTGCGTGATAGGTCGTAGCCGTTGCAATGTGGGGGTTGTAAGGCACAACAGGGATTGCTGCGATGATCCCAGAGAGTTACAAATCCAGCTTCTAGTTGAACAGCACTGGAACGGCTGGGCAAAGAGGGTGACACCCCCGTAAACGAAAGGGGCTGGACTCTCGTTGTGACCTTGAGTACCACGGGGCACGCTAATCCTGTGGGAATCTGGGGAGCCCACTCTCCAAGGCTAAATACTCTTGACGACCGATAGTGAACCAGTACCGTGAGGGAAAGGTGAAAAGTACCCCTGAGCGGGGAGTGAAATAGAACCTGAAACCGTATGCCTACAAACAGTGGGAGCACTATGCCCTTTATTGGGAATGTGTGACCGCGTGCCTTTTGGAGAATGAGCCGACGAGTTACTTTTTGTGGCAAGGTTAAGCCAGTTACAGGCGGAGCCGTAGCGAAAGCGAGTCTTAATAGGGCGTCCAGTCGCAGGGAGTAGACCCGAAACCAGGTGATCTATCCATGGCCAGGGTGAAGCGAGAGTAATGTCTCGTGGAGGCCCGAACCCACCAATGTTGCAAAATTGGGGGATGAGCTGTGGATAGCGGTGAAATGCCAAACGAACCTGGAGATAGCTGGTTCTCCCCGAAATAGCTTTAGGGCTAGCGTCACGTGTTTAGTACCGGAGGTAGAGCACTGAATCGGCTAGGGGGCATGTCGCTTACCAAACCGTATCAAACTCCGAATGCCGGTACTCCAGAACGTGGCAGTCGGACTGCGAATGATGAGATCCGTAGTCGAGAGGGAAAGAGCCCAGACCGCCAGCTAAGGTCCTCAAGTCAATGCTAAGTGGGAAAGGATGTGGAGTTACTGAGACATCCAGGAGGTTGGCTTAGAAGCAGCCATCCTTTAAAGAGTGCGTAACAGCTCACTGGTCTAGTGATTCTGCGCCGAAAATATAACGGGGCTAAAGCATTGCACCGAAGCTGCGGGTTTCGTCGCAAGACGGAGCAGTAGGGGAGCGTTCTGTGGGAGATACAAGTCGGACCGCGAGGACCGGTTGCGGCCCACAGAAGTGAGAATGTCGGCATGAGTAGCGTAAGATATGTGAGAAACGTATCCCCCGTAAGTCTAAGGTTTCCGACGGAAGGTTAATCCGCGTCGGGTTAGTCGGGCCTAAGGTGAGGCCGAAAGGCGTAACCGATGGACAACAGGTTAATATTCCTGTACCACGTAGGGTTGTTTGAGCGATGGGGTGACGCAGCAGGGTAGACCAGCCGATTATTGGATTTCGGTGCCAAGCCCGTAGGCGTTGAAGGTGGTAGGAAAATCCGCCACTTGAGCTGAGGGGTGATGGGGAAGGCCGTAGGCCGTAAACTGGTTGAGCCCATACTGCCGAGAAAAGCCTCTAGTGAGATCCGCGTGTCCGTACCGCAAACCGACACCGGTAGACGGGTAGAGAATACCAAGGGGATCGGGAGAACCTTCGTTAAGGAACTAGGCAAAATGGATCCGTAACTTCGGGATAAGGATCGCCACGGTAGGGTGAGGTAACTAGCTTGCCAAGCCCGAGGTGGTCACAGTGAAATGGCCCTGCCGACTGTTTACCAAAAACACAGGTCTCTGCAAACTCGTAAGAGGACGTATAGGGGCTGACGCCTGCCCAGTGCCGGAAGGTTAAGGGGATTGGTTAGGTCTTCGGACCGAAGCTTTGAACCGAAGCCCCGGTGAACGGCGGCCGTAACTATAACGGTCCTAAGGTAGCGAAATTCCTTGTCGGGTAAGTTCCGACCCGCACGAATGGCGTAACGAGTGGGGCGCTGTCTCAACGAAGGACCCGGTGAAATTGAAGTAGCGGTGAAGATGCCGTTTACCCGCAGCAGGACAAAAAGACCCCGTGGAGCTTTACTGTAGCTTGGCATTGAGTTAGGGCTTAGTTTGTGTAGGATAGCTGGGAGACTGGGAAACTGGGGCGCTAGCCTCGGTGGAGTCGCCGTTGAAATACCAGCCTGGTTAAGTCTTGACCCTAACCTGAGTCCGTAATCCGGCTTGGGAACAGTGCCTGGTGGGCAGTTTGACTGGGGCGGTCGCCTCCGAAAAGGTAACGGAGGCGCGCAAAGGTTCCCTCAGGCTGAATGGAAACCAGCCAAAGAGTGTAAACGCATAAGGGAGCTTGACTGCAAGACCTACAAGTCGAGCAGAGACGAAAGTCGGCGTTAGTGATCCCACGGTTCCGAGTGGAAGGGCCGTGGCTTAACGGATAAAAGCTACCCCGGGGATAACAGGCTGGTCACGCCCAAGAGTTCACATCGACGGCGTGGCTCGGCACCTCGATGTCGGCTCGTCGCATCCTGGGGCTGGAGTAAGTCCCAAGGGTTGGGCTGTTCGCCCATTAAAGCGGTACGCGAGCTGGGTTCAGACCGTCGTGAGACAGGTCGGTCTCTATCCGCTGTGGGCGCAGGGGATTTGAGGGGAGCTGCCCCTAGTACGAGAGGACCGGGGTGGACAGACCTCTGGTGTGCCAGTTGTCGTGCCAACGGCATAGCTGGGTAGCTAAGTCTGGCAAGGATAACCGCTGAAAGCATCTAAGCGGGAAGCCTGCCCCAAGATTAGATCCCCCACCTTTTAATAAGGGTAAGCGCGCTGGAAGACTACCAGCTTGATAGGCGAGACGTGTACGCACAGCAATGTGTTCAGCGAACTCGTACTAATGCGCGAGGGCTTTCCACATGAGGTGGTAGAGATTGAAAGCTGCATTCTATTCGGTTGTTAGGGTAACAACTCATATTAACTCGATAAATAAGCTCCATTGGTGACTCTAGCGGAGGTGGTACACCCAGTCCCATCCCGAACCTGGCAGTTAAGACCTCCAGCGCCGATGGTAGTTGGGACGTAGGTCCCTGCAAGAGTAGGTCGTTGCCAACGGAGCTTGTTTTTTTTCCAACAAACCTCAGCTGTTTGCCTATTGCGCCTGACTATGTTAGAATGGCTGCACTGCAAACAGCTTTTTTCTTTATTGAGAATGTGTGAGGAACTATCGGCCGATCCGGCCGACGACAATTATAATCCAAGACGTCTTTCGTTCAGCTCATCAGACGCCGGTTAGCTCAGTACCATGGTACTGGGTTGTCTGGCGTTTTTTGTTTCCCTGGTTTGAATCGTGGGGATCGATAATCGACCTTCACGCTCAACGTAGCAATAATCGGAGAATATTGGCGTGACTTCCCAAATCGACGTCGTAATCCTGGCTGCGGGTGAAAGCACCAGGATGCGTTCAAATACGCCCAAGGTCCTGCACTCCCTGGCGGGACGTCCTATGATCGACTACTCTGTCCGGCTGGCGGAGGCTCTTTCTGATCAGCTTCCCCTGGTTGTTGTCGGGCGCGGCGCCGATGAAGTGAAGGCCTTTTTAGGCGACAGAGTTGTCTATGTCGAACAGCGCGAACGACTTGGCACAGGCCATGCGGTGCTCCAGGCTCGATCGGTCCTTGCCGAAAGGCCCAATACAACCCTCGTCTTTTACGGAGATATGCCGCTACTCACGGTGGAGACCATGGCGGGACTCCTGGCGTTGCACGAGCAGTCAGGTGGAAAACTCTCCATGTTGACCTTCGAGAGTGATACACCCAGGGGATTTGGGCGAATCGTTCGAGGTCAGAATGGCGATGTCCAGGCAATCGTCGAGGAGGTTGACTGCACGCCCGGGCAATTTCTGATTACGGAACTCAATCCTGGTCTTTACTGCTACGATGGCGATTGGCTCTGGCAGAGCCTTGAAGCGATACCTATCGGTTCCAAAGGCGAATATTTCCTGACCGATCTGGTAGAGATCGCAGTCAATCAGGGCCACAGGGTGGCTGCCCACATCGTAGACGATGCGAGCGAAATGTTGGGCATAAATAATCGGATTCATCTGGCTGAAGCGGAACAGGTCATACGCCAGCGGATCAATCGGTACTGGATGGAGTCGGGCGTTACCATGATCGATCCCGCTTCAACTTACATAGACGATACCGTCATGATTGGTCCGGATACCAGGATCTTGCCCTCGACGCATCTGAAGGGTAGCACCCGGATCGGCGGGGGATGTGAAATCGGCCCCGGAAGCTTCGTTGCAGATACGCTGGTCGGCGATCGTTGTGTCGTACGCTTTTCGATGTTGGAGCAGGCAACCCTGGAAGATCAGGTCAATGTCGGGCCCTTCTCTCATCTCAGGCCCGGCGCACATCTCGCCCAAGGTGTCCACATGGGCAACTTTGGTGAGGTTAAGAACTCTTATCTTGGTCCCGGCGTGAAGATGGGGCATTTCAGTTATCTTGGCGATGCGACGGTCGGTCGCAATGTAAATATCGGAGCGGGGACTATTACCTGCAATTACGATGGCAAGAAGAAGCAGGCCACGGTCATTGAGGATGATGTTTTCATCGGCAGTGACACCATGTTGGTGGCACCAGTCACTTTAGGAGAAGGCGCGCAAACCGGCGCAGGGTCTGTCGTTACCAAAGATGTTCCACCTGGACAACTTGTCCTGGGCGTTCCTGCGCGGCCGCGCTCAGAAAACGAAGGATAGAACTTGAGGTCAATCAACGACTCTGTTAGACATTGTGCCTGAGATTGGGAGAATTACAGTTGGATTCGGCTAGTATCGTAGTTGGGGTGAGTATTGCGGCGGCAGCTCTGGTGATAGCCTTTGCAGCCGCGGCAGAGGTGTCCATTGGGGTTCTTAGCAAATTTCACGCCCGCCATTTGCTCGACGAAGGGGTGAACAGGGCACAGGCAGTCCAGAGTCTGCTGGAGGATCCTGCAAGGTTGGTCACGACCTTAATGGTACTCAAGGCTGGCGCCAACATTGTGGCAGCCGGGGGCGTAACCTGGTTCATCATGCGAGATGGCACACCCGAGTGGTATGTCGTGCCGCTGGCGCTGCTGGTGACCTGGTTTGCCATGTTGTGTGTTCAGATAGTTGGCCGGGCAATTGCAGTGCGGTCAACTGAGACAGCGGCCCTGCGCTTGAGTACACCGGTGCGGCTGACCAGCGTGCTATTAACACCGATCACGGCAGCACTGAGGGGATTGGGCAATCTGGCCATGGGCCCAACGAGTGAAATCAACCGGGATGCACTCTTCCTCAGCGAGGATGGCTTGCGATTCTTGATCAATGGCGGTGATGAACCGGGTCTCATCGAGGATGATGAGAAGGAGATGATTGCAGGGATTTTTGAACTTGGCCACACCTTGGTGCGTGAGGTCATGGTACCGCGCATCGATATCGCGGCAATTGGCGAGGACACTACCCTCCGGGATGCGTTGGATGTGTTCATCAACGCGGGACACTCGCGAATACCTGTCTACCGGGATAACATCGACAATGTGTTGGGGGTCCTATATGCCAAGGACCTGTTACCGTCATATCGAGATGGCCAACATGATGTTCCGATCGTGCAACTCATGCGACCAGCGTACTTTGTGCCTGAGTCGAAGAAAGTGGACGATTTTCTGAACGAGTTGCAGCAGCGCAAGGTTCATATGGCACTTGTTGTGGACGAGTATGGCGGCATTGCCGGTGTTGTGACGATTGAGGACCTCATCGAGGAGATTGTGGGCGAGATTCAGGATGAATACGACACCGAAGTGCCTATGGTTGTGCAGGAGGGTGAGAATGAATACCTGTTCGAGGCACGCGTTGACCTGGATGATGCGAGTAAGGTGTTGGGCATCGAATTGCCGACTGATGAAAGTGACACACTCGGCGGGTTCATCTACAGCCAATTGGGCAGCATGCCAATAGTAGGTAGCCAGGTGGACTACGGGAATTATCGCTTTGTGGTCCGAACGGTCAGTGGCCGCCGCATTCATCAGGTCAAGGCAACACGGTTGGCGCCGGCGGAGGAAGATGCGTCCTCTGAGGCTGCATCGAAGAACTCCTCTCTGTCAACCTACGCCTCCCTTTTCTAGAATTGACGTAAGAACCATGTTAAACAACGCCCTTGTCCATGAACTTGTGAAACGGGCAGTCGAAGCCCGGTTGAGTGCCTATGCGCCCTATTCGCAATTTGCCGTCGGTGCCGCTATTCAGACCAGTGCAGGCCGAATCTACACCGGATGCAATGTCGAGAATGTATCCTATGGCCTTTCGGTGTGCGCGGAGCGCGTAGCGATCTGGAAGGCGGTTGCCGGCGGCGAGACCGAGTTCGAGGCAATTGCGGTCGTTACAGACAACGGTGGCAGTCCCTGTGGCGCCTGCCGGCAAGTGATGGCGGAGTTCGCCCCAACCATGCCGGTGATTATCGCTGATCTGCAAGGCAATTCTCGAATCCTGATGGTCAACGAGTTGCTGCTGGAAGCATTTCTGCCCGAGGACCTTCCCGAAAAAGGCTGAGCCTGTTGAGATCTGGCGATGAGTGACCCAAGCGCACGCCGACAGCGCCTTTACCGAACTGAAGCGATCGTGCTGAAGCGGCGTGATTATGGTGAGGCCGACCGCATTTTGACCTTATTCACGCCGGAATATGGCAAACTGGTGGTGCTTGGCAAGGGCATTCGCAAGACCAAGAGCCGCAAGGCAGGTCATCTGGAGTCCCTTATCCACAGCAATCTATTGATCGCCCGCGGCCGGACCTGGGATTTGGTGACGCAGGCAGATACGATTGAGTCGTTTTCCGCGTTGCGCAATGACCTGCTGCGTACCAGCTACGCCTTCTATGTGGCAGAGTTATTGGACGCTTTCACTCAGGAACAGGATGCGCATCCATCCCTTTTTGAACTCCTGCGACGGACTCTCGGCCGTCTTGCCGCAGGAACCGTGGACCAGTTGCCGTTGGCCGCCCGCTTTTACGAGCTACATCTGCTGGCTTTGGCGGGTTATCAACCTCAACTGTTCTACTGCGCAACATGCCAGGAGCGACTCGAGCCAATTACCAACTTCTTCAGCAGTGCTGCAGGGGGCGTACTTTGCCCGCAGCATGGCGAGGGACAAGCCGGCGCTGAACCTCTCTCTTTGCCGGTTTTCAAGGCGCTGCGGTTTCTGCAGACCCGGGATTGGGAGACGGTGGCCCGGTTGAAGTTGAGCCAGAGTGGACGGAACGACATCGAACGGCTGCTGCAGAGTTACATTGTGTATCAGTTGGAACGGAATTTGCGTTCCGTTGGTTTCATGCGTATCCTGCGGGACCACTTGAACATTCATTAGCTGGTGAGTGAACAGGAGTGGAGGAGCTGGACTCGGATGAGTTTAATGAGGAATCTTACAGTTTTTTTAGTTTTAGCTCTTTTTGTTGCTGCCTGCGGGACCCCGGGCATATCCCAGGAGAGTGGCAGACCAATCATTGCACCGCAACCCGATTCTGTGCCGCCATATGTCCTTGATGGCCCGCTGACCGTGCAGGCCTTCGATAAGGATCGCGAGGTTTTGCCCGATACAGACGAGAATTTTGAGTTTCTGGTGGTCAATCACACCGAGTCCGACCTGCCTGTGGTCATGGTTCTGGAGCACGAGCAGGGTGTTCGTTGGCCTACGTCGCTGTGTGTGGACAAGCAGTGCCTATTGGGCGATGGGTCCGAAGCATCAACCACCGATCCAGTCGTAATTCCACCCTATCTGGAGTTACCATTTCAGGCGCACATCTTCGTGGGTAGCGAGGCAAAATCGGGGCAACGGGAGACTCTTTCCCTGCGGATTGAACCACAACGAGATGGCGTCGAAGCTCGCAGTCTTACCTTGAGCGCCGTAGTCGTTGGTGCCAAATAATCCGAGGTTTTCTGGCTTGCCAACCGGCCTGAACCAGGGCCGTTTTTTTATTCGAGGTACCTAAATGTCAAATGCAAAACCCCTTTCCTTTCAGGATATCATCATGCGGTTGGAACGCTATTGGGCCGACCAGGGCTGCCTGATTTGGCAACCCCACAGCGAGAAGGTTGGCGCGGGCACCATGAACCCGGCAACCGTATTGCGTGTTCTCGGCCCCGAGCCATGGCATGTTGCCTATCTGGAGCCCAGTTGGCGGGCTGATGACGGACGCTACGGCGAAAATCCCAATCGGATGCAGATGCATACACAATACCAGGTGATCCTGAAGCCCGATCCCGGCAATCCACAGGAGCTTTACCTGGGAAGCCTCGATGCTATCGGCATCGATCGACGCAAGCACGACATTCGCTTTGTGGAAGACAATTGGGCCAGCCCCGTTCTGGGTGCCTGGGGCCTGGGTTGGGAAGTCTGGTTGGACGGCCTGGAGATAACCCAGTTTACCTATTTCCAGCAGGCAGGAGGAATGGTTCTGGAACCGGTCAGTGTCGAGTTGACCTATGGGCTGGAACGAATCGCCATGTTTTTGCAGGGCGTGGCTGAGGTCTGGCAGATTGACTGGGATGGACAGCGAACCTACGGCGATATCTATCTGCAGCAGGAAATCGAGCACTGCACCTATAACTTCGAAGTGGCGAATGTCGAGCGTCTCAAGCAGATGTACGATCTGTATGAAGCGGAAGCACGGGACGCCCTGGCTGCCAATCTGGTCATTCCTGCCCATGATTACGTGCTTCGTTGTTCTCAAACCTTTAACCTGCTGGATTCCCGGGGAGCTGTCGGCGTCACAGAACGAGCCAGCTACTTCGCGCGCATGCGCCATCTGGCGCGAGGGGTCAGCGAACTCTACGCTCAGCAGCGTAAGCGCATGGAATATCCTTTCCTCGATGATAACAACGAGGAGCCTTGGAGTCCCAACTATGCTGGCGCGACCGATGATGAGGCGCCAGTGGTGGATCGTGCCGATCTCCTCTTTGAAGTCGGGTGTGAGGAGCTGCCAGTCGGTGATCTGACATCGGGCATTGAGCAGCTTCGCATAGTTTCTGCCGATCTGTTGAGCGAGGCGCGGTTGGGCTACGATACACTTGAAGTAACGGGCACGCCTCGCCGGTTGGTCCTTTTCGTCAGGGGTCTCTCCGGTCGCCAGGCTGATGAAGAGCAGGTCTTCAGAGGGCCGCCGGCCGATCGAGCATTTGATGACCGTGGTCAGCCCACGAAAGCCGCAATGGGTTTCGCTCGAAGCAAAGGGGTCTCGGTGAAGGATCTGGAAGTACGCCAGGCGGACGGTGGTTCCTATGTCTACGCTGTGCAGCGACTGGAAGGAAAACCAGCCCAGGAGGTACTTGCGGAACTGTTGGGCAACATGGTTGCCAGTCTGCGCTTCGAGAAGTCGATGCGCTGGGATTCAGCAGGGCTCGCTTTTAGCCGTCCCATTCGTTGGTTCGTCGCCCTGTTTGGCCATCAGGTTATTCCCGTTAGCTACGCGAAGGCGGTCAGCGGACGCACCAGTCGGGGCTTGAGGCCCGAGGGATCACCACGTATCGAGGTGCCTGACGCCGCTGCATACGCTCTCCAAATGGCACAACACGGCATCGTAGTGGAGCGTCAGGCCAGGCAGGAACAGATCGTTGAACAGATTACGGCGCTGGCTGCCGGTGTGGGTGGATATGTCCCGGAAGATCAGGCATTGTTGGACGAGGTTACCGATCTGGTGGAACAACCAGCAGCCATTTTGGGACAGTTCGAGCAACAATATCTCGATTTACCTGTCGACGTGTTGACCACGGTTATGAAAAAACATCAGCGCTACTTCCCGGTGATGAAGGACGGCAAGATGTTGCCCTATTTCATTACCGTGGCCAATGGACAACCTCTTGATCCGGCCATTGTGCGTGCAGGCAACGAGAATGTGATCCGTGCCCGCTATGCCGATGCAGCCTTTTTTGTCGAACAGGATCGCAAGCAACCGTTGGAAGCCTTTTCTGCCAGGCTCGACACGCTGACCTTCCAGGAGAACCTGGGTTCCATGTTGGACAAGGTTCAGCGGGTAGGGCGTCTGGTGCCCTGGCTTTCGCAACAGCTGGAACTATCTGAAGCGGACAGGGTAACCGCGGCCCGGGCAGCTTCTCTCTGCAAGAATGATCTGGCAACATCCATGGTGATCGAGATGACCTCCTTGCAGGGAATCGTGGGTCGCGAATATGCGCTCGATAGCGGCGAATCTCAGGCCGTGGCTGAGGCCATTTATGAGCATTATCTTCCTCGCTTCAGCGGCGACCGTCAGCCCCTGTCCCTGCCTGGCCTTGCGGTGGGGCTGGCCAACCGCTTGGATAGCATTGCGGGGCTTTTTGCCGTCGGTATGGAGCCAACTGGTTCCAGCGATCCCTACCAGTTGCGGCGCGAAGCTCTGGGTATCGTGCAGAATCTTGTTGGCTCCCAGCTAAGCTTTTCCGTTGCCGAGGGTCTCGACAGAGCTGCGAAACCCCTTCCCGTCGAGGCCAGTGAAGAGTCTCAGGATAGGGCACTGACCTTCGTGGTGGGTCGCCTGGAGAACTGGCTGCGGGATCAAGGCAATCCGCACGACGTAGTCCAGGCGGTGCTGGCAGAGCAGGGAGACGATCCCTATCTGTCCCGGGAAGCGGTGATTGCTCTTGCCGATGTGGCAAGCAGGCCTGAGTGGTCTGATGTGTTGACGGCGTATGCTCGCTGCAAGCGCATCGTTCGCAGCCTCGATGAAGACTATCCGTTGGCGCCGGGGCGTTACGAAGAAGAGGCGACCCGCGGGTTGCACGCAGCCTACGAGGCAGTGGCGCCTTCAATTCGAGACGCGGCGGACATAGCGACCCTTTATGGCGCGTTGACCGTTCTGGTAGATCCCATCGATAATTTCTTCGATCAGGTGCTGGTCATGGCCAAGGACGACGATCTTCGCGAGGCGCGTTTGGCTCTTGTGCAGGCGATTGCTGCCCTACCTGATGGCATTGCAGACATTTCGAAGATGCAGGGGTTCTAGCACATCAACCTGTTGCACCATCCAAATTTCTACCAGGATTGTCCGGGGTCTGTGTTGTGGTATAATAGCTGAGCCCGTGGGAGTTAATTTTCTCATGGGCATTGAGGGTGCCAGAGAAACAACTGTTTCAGTATTCCTCTGTTTTGGCTCATCTGTTGTTACGAGACTAATGGAATTGGATCGATAAGCGATGTTTAAGAACCTTCTGAAAAAAACCTTCGGTGACAGCAGTAGCAAGGCGATCAAGGGGATCCAGCGCTATGTCGATGAGATCAACGATCTCGAATCGACCATGATGGCATTGCCTGACGACGAATTCGCTCGCCGCACCAGCGGCTTCATGACCCGTCTGACGGAGGCAACCCTGGAGTCGAAAGCTCATCTGGCAGAGTTGCGCCAGGCCTGGGAGCGGGAACCTGACATGACGACCCGGGCTCAGATGAACCTGGAGATTCTCAGTCAGGAGAAGGTTGTTCGAGGCATCGAAGAGAACATCCTGGATGAGATTCTGCCCGAGGCTTTTGCGTTGGTCCGGGAGGCAAACCGGCGGACTGTTGGAATGCGCCTCTACGATGTGCAGCTCATCGGGGGTGTTGTTTTGCATCGCGGGCAGATTGCTGAGATGAAGACCGGTGAGGGCAAGACCCTGGTGGCCACACTGCCACTCTTTCTAAATGCCTTGACCGGCCGCGGTGTGCATTTGGTTACGCCCAACGATTATCTTTCAAAAGTGGGCGTGCAGTGGATGGGGCCAGCTTATCATATTCTGGGACTGACAGCTGCGGTCATTCAGTCCTCTGCCGGCGATCCCAATCGGGGGTCTTATGTCTACGATCCGGAATTCCAGTCGGCCGACGATCGCTTTCAATACCTTCGACCCATCACCCGACGTGAAGCATATGCTTCCGATATTACCTATGGCACCAACAATGAGTTCGGGTTCGACTACCTGCGCGACAATATGGTTACTGATCTTGGACAGAGATCGCAACGGGAACTCTTTTTTGCCATCATCGACGAGGTTGACAATATCCTTGTCGACGAGGCACGAACCCCGCTTATCATCTCAGGCTCGGCCCAGGAATCCAGCAATTGGTATGGGCGATTTGCCGAACTGATGCCGGGCTTGCGGCCTTCCAAGGACAAGGAGACGGCAGATGGCGACTACGTGCTTGATGAAAAAGACAAGGTCGTTACACTGACCGAGGTGGGCATCGAGAAGATCCAGGGGTGGTTGGGTATCGAGAATCTTTATTCACCAGAGCATTTTGAGTTGACACCCTATTTGGACAATGCTCTGCGAGCCCACGTTCTCTATAAGCTCGACCGTGATTATATCGTGCGCAATGGCGAGGTTGTCATTGTTGACGAATTCACCGGCCGCTTGATGGAAGGCCGTCGCTACTCCGAGGGCCTCCACCAGGCCATCGAGGCCAAGCAAGGTGTCAAGGTTCAGCGAGAGTCCTTGACGCTGGCGACGATTACCTTTCAGAACTACTTTCGGATGTACGACAAGCTGGCCGGAATGACGGGTACCGCCGAGACCGAGAAGGAGGAGTTCTACAAGATTTATGGCCTCGACGTAGTGATGATTCCCACCAACCTGCCAGTGATCAGGGCAGATCATTCGGACTCCGTATATCGAAGTGAGCGGATCAAATACAATGCTGTTTTGGATGAGATCCAGGCATGCCATGAACGCAAGCAACCGGTGCTGGTCGGTACGGTTGCGATCGAGACCAGTGAATTCCTGGCCCGGTTGCTGAAACGGCGCGGTATTCCCCACAACGTTCTTAACGCCAAGAATCACGAACGGGAAGCGGTGATCATCGCGCAGGCAGGAAAACCGGGCGCCGTAACCATCGCAACCAACATGGCGGGACGTGGCGTTGATATTTTACTGGGTGGAAACCCTGAAGGTATCTCCCGCGACAGATTACGAAAGGCTGGATACGATCTGACCGATCTGCCTGAGGAGGTCTGGCTGGAAGCCTCGACAGAGGCGGAGACTCAGTGCGAGTTGGACAAACAGATCGTATTGGAAGCAGGTGGTCTGCATGTGATCGGTACCGAACGCCACGAGGCGCGCCGGATCGACAATCAGCTTCGAGGTCGCTCGGGACGACAGGGTGACCATGGTTCCAGTCGCTTTTTTGTGGCGCTGGATGACGATCTGATGCGTCGTTTCGGTGGCGATAGAGTGGCAGGCTTGATGGATCGGCTTGGAGTCGAAGATGACATGCCTCTCGAGCATGGCATGGTTTCCAAGTCCATCGAGAATGCCCAGACGCGCGTGGAAGGCCACAACTTTGATATTCGAAAGCATGTACTGGAATATGACGACGTTGTAAACAAGCAGCGAGAGGTTATCTACGAACAGCGCCGGCGGATCTTGACTGAGCCCAGCTTGCAGCCAACCATTTTGGACATGGTTGACGGTCAGATCCAGCGATTGGTACAGACCTTCGCTGCTTCTGAGGATCCCGACGAACGAGATTTGCCAGGCTTGCATGCGGCAGTTTCAGCAATCTTGCCATTGCCTGCTGAAATGACGGCCGAAACGTGGCAAGATCTGCCTGCGGCCGAAATTGCTGATCAAATCGTCGATCATGCCGAGACCTATTACGACGTCCGTGCCCAGGTCAATGCCCAGGAAATCCTTCGTCAATTCATGGGAGAAGGTGTTACACTGGGCGCCTTGCAGGAGCGAAGCGATCCATTTGCCGTTACGGTTTACGCTCGCATCGTGAATCAGTTGCCGGAACCGCTGAGTGAAGACCTGGGCCGTTTGCCTCTTTCCCAACTGCCTCCTGAGATCAGGGCAGGATTGCTGGCAGGACTTGTCGAAGGCGCTGCGCTCTATCGAGATCGTATGGTCATGGTTCGGGCTGTCGACGAGCGCTGGGTCCGTCACCTCACCGATCTGGATTCGCTTCGAGAGGGCATCGGTCTGCGAGCCTTCGCCCAGGTCCAACCACTGACGGCCTACAAAAAAGAAGCGCATGAGATGTATGTGGCCCTGCTGGAGGACATCGAGAGCGACATCGTACACGCGATCTACAAGGTAGACGTAGTCCAGCAGCAACGGCCTGCCCGTCGGGTTATGCGTACCAACCGGGAGGGAAATGGCGCCAGCCGTCAACCTGAGCGCAGTACCAAGGCAACCCTCGGGCGAAATGATCCGTGCTGGTGTGGAAGTGGCAAGAAATACAAACATTGTCACATGCGCAGCGACGCAAAGGGCGAGACCAGCGGTGGTTCCGGGAAGGCATCCGCTGGTGGCAATGGAGAGTCAAGTCCGACCAAACGTTCGGGCAAAAAACGCCGGCGTTCCCGTTCCAAGCGCTGAGTTCGCCGTAGATTTTCATAAGGTCGGCGAATTGGCTGGACTGCCGGCTTTATCAATACGCCGCACGGAAATCCCGTGCGGCGTCATCACATCTCTGACCAGGCAAGGTAGGACGTGATATGCAGAATCCAGAAGAGTTTCCAGTGTCCGATCTGCCAGGGGAACAGCTTTCTGACGGATATCCTCTGCGGGATATCGAGGCTTTTTCGAGACGTCTCAATAGCTCCCTCGATTTGGACACAGTGCTGAATTTACTGGCGGATGCTCTCCGGGCGCTGCTTGGAGCCGATCGCTGTGCGATTTTTCTTTACGATTCCAGTACCGAGAGCACTGAATGCGTACTGGCGCGCGGGCTTTCCAGGCTCTATACCGATGCCATAAGCGCCACATTTCGAGACCTTCCGGGAGGAGATCTGATTACACAGCGCTTCCAGGTTGTGGAAGATGCCCTCGCTGATCCCCGCATGATACGCGTGCGGGAAATAATCGATCAAGAGGGATTCAGGTCGATACTCCTGGTATCACTCAGGTTTCAGGATGTGGCGTTGGGAGCGTTTGCCGCTTATTGGGATGACGTTCGACAGTTTGACGAAACTGTCGTCGCGGTTGCCCAAACCCTGGCCAACCAGGCGGCAGTGGCGTTGAAAAACGCCCAATCTTATATGGCTGCCCAGGAACGATTGGAGGAACTGGAAAAGCTGCACTGCTCGGCAGTCGAAATCAGTAGAGAGCATGATTTGCCGGCTACTTTGGCTGTCATTGTCAGCCAGGCGGCCGATGTTTTGGAGGTGCATGAGACCAGGCTGTATCTGAATGATCCGGACCGGTCGCTTCTGGAGCTGCGGGCAGGGCACAATATTGCCAGGGATGAGATTGGCCAGACTCTCGAAGTGGATGAGGATTGGGGTCAGGAGCCGCAGACATGGCAGGATCAACGGGGATCGATGTTGCAGACGACCTTGCGTCATGGCGACCGGGTCCTGGCGGTGTTGGTCTTTGCAGATCCTTCAGGGGAACGTATCTTTGGCGAAGCCGATTTACGAATGGCCAGCCACTTTTCATATCAGACGTCGGGCGCCCTGACCAGCGCGTTGCTATCGGAGGAGTGCAGCAAACGGGCTGATTACCTCATGGCGCTTCAGCGGGTTGGAACCGCGGTGACAGCCACCCTGGAATTCGGGGACGTGTTGCAGGCTGTGGTAGAAGAGCTTAGAAACACCTTCGAGTATTCGCTCACCAGCATTCATCGACTGCAGGATGATACGCTGGTATTGCAGGCAGCAGCATTTCAATTCCCCCAGGAGAAGAAAGCGGCCTCCGGGTTGAACGAGGGAATCATCGGGCGCGTGGCTCGCCTGGCCCGAGCGGAATGCGTCACCGATGTTGCTCAGGATCAGGATTATCTTGAGATTGTAGCGGATACCGTAACTGAAGCTGCGGTCCCCATTTTCCTGGAGGGACGTGTTTGGGGAGTGTTGAACGTTGAGGCTTCCGACCGGACAACGCTGGATCCGTCGGTGTTGCCGCTGCTGGAGATGTTGGGTTACCAGATTGGCGTTGCGATTCGCAATGCCGAGTCATTTGCGGAGAGTCGGCAGCGCGTGGCTGAGTTAGAGGCGTTGAGACAGTCGAGTCTTCAGCAGGCATCTTCGCTGGATACCCGGGCCATGATCGAAACGATCGTGCAAAGCGCTATGGCTTTGGTCCGACCAAAGGTGGTTCATCTCTATCTGTACGATGCCAGGCGGGAAGAATTTACCTTGAGTAGGGCGCTGTCGGATACCGGAGAAAGAAATCCGGCCGTTCCGAAGCCTCGCAAGGATGGCATTGTTGCAACGACAGTAGATCTTGGTGCTCCGTTGATCATCAATGATGCTATCCAACATCCCCTGTTTGGCGAAAATCCCGATCCCTCAGTTCGCGAGTGGGGTGTCACGGCGATTGGCGCTTTTCCACTGGTGCGTCCCAACGGCATATTGGGTGTTCTGACCATTAGCTTCACCCGACGTTTCGAATTCACCGAATCGGTCACGCATGTGTTATCTCTTCTGGCAGATCAGGCAGCCGTAGCACTGGAGAATGCCCGGCTTTTCGAGCTGGAGGCAGAACGCCGTCAATTGGCTGATACGCTAAGGCATATGGCTGCGGCTGTTAGTTCTGCGCCTGGTTTTACTACAGCGGCCGAGACCATTCTGGACTACCTGGGAAAGGTGATTTCGTACGATACGGCAGCCATCGTGGTTCTGGAAGGAGATCGCTTCGATCTGGGCGCATTTGCAGGTGAGTTCGCTCCGCCACCCATGGTAGTTGCGGGAATGCATCGTACTGAACTTCCCGCTTGTGACCATGTGGTCTTGACCGGGCAGCCGCTGGTGATTCAGAATACGGAGAAGAGCGAGAGGTGGCGAAAGCTTCCCGGTGGACAACTGGAGGTCCGTTCCTGGTTGGGTGTCCCGTTGCGTCACCAGGGGGAGGTTTTCGGCACCCTGAATGTGGATAGCGGGCAATACAACGCGTTCTCACAGGAAGACGTACAGATCGTTCAATCTTTTGCCGATCAGGTGGCCACAGGCCTTATCAACGCGCGACTTCACGAGACGGTTCGGTGGCGTGCTGAAGAGGCAGAGCGTCTGCGCGACTTCAACGACAGCATTCTGCGTGGCGTGGAGGCGGGTATTCTGTTGGAGGATGACCGGGATCGCATCGAGTATGTCAATCCCCGGCTTTGCCAGATGGTTGGTTATTGCGCTGATGAGTTGCTTGGTCGCCAATCGGGAATCCTGTTGACGCCCGAAATGGATAAGTTTGTGTCTCAGCAGTCTTCGGGGCGCCCGGCAGGGATAAAGGGACGGTATGAGGCATCATTGCTTCACAAGGAGGGCCACGAGATTCCAGTCCTGGTAAATGCAACGCCCACCTTCCGGAGTGGTGTTTTTCAAGGCACCTTGACCGCCTTCACCGATATTACCCTGCGCAAGCATACGGAAGAGAACCTACTTGCTCTCAATAAAGCTGCGACTGCCGTGCGCAGGGCTACCGAACCCAGGGACGTCTATGATACGATCTCGGAGGAGTTGCAGCGGCTTGGTCTTTCATCAGTGATCATGCAGGTTGACGAGAAGATGGAATTCGGCAGTCTGATCCACATGGCGCTTTCCTACGAGTTCTCTGATGAGAAGCGGCGAGGCTTCTTCCAAACCCTGGACCATCGACAGTACAGGATAAGCGGAATCGATGCCTTGGAACGCGTCCTGATGGATGGCCAGGCGGAGTACGTCGAGGGTTTGACGGAAATCCTGCCTCGATGGCTGCGTCCTGAGGAGGTTATCGACGACTCTCTCTGGGATTTCGTAGCGTCGTTGCGGGCAGTGATCGCGCCTCTTGTAAGCCGGGACCGGCGAATAGGAATCCTTGCGGTCATGGGAGACCATCTTCAGCAGGCGGATGTTCCTTCGGTAGAAGCGTTCGCCAACCAAATGTCGGTCGCCCTGGACAATGCGCGTCTGTTGGCGGCGGAACGGCGGGAGCGGGAGCGGGCCGAGGCGTTGGGAGAAGTTGCCCGCATCTTGAGTTCGACCCAGCACCTGGTCGATGCACTCGGGCAGGTGCTGAAACAATTGAGACGGCTCGTTGATTTCGACAGCAGTTCTCTCCTGTTGTATGAGGAGGGTGCCTTCATTTGCGCGGCTGCGGAGGGCTTTGACAACCCGGAAGCTGTCGTGGGATCGGAGTTTGATCCCGGCGAGATCAGCCTGTTAGCTGAGATGCTTCGCTCACCTCAGGTTGAATTGATTGCCAACACGTTGCAGGATGAACGCTGGAAGGATCTGCCGGGATCGGAAGGCGTCACCTCCTGGATGGCGGCACCACTTACGGCTGATGGCCGGTTGGTAGGCGTATTAACAGCAAACAAGACCGAGCCCGATTTTTACGGCGAGCCCGATTTGCAGGTCCTGGCTGCTTTTGCCGACCAGATCTCGGTTGCCATCGACCGGGCGCGTCTGCACCGGGATACCCTGGCGGCGTACCATGAATTGCGTCAGCTGGACCGGATGAAAGATGAGTTTGTGCAGAATGTCTCTCACGAACTGAGAACGCCCCTTACCTTCGTTCGGGGTTATGTGGAGTATCTGCTCGAGGGATACGCAGGGGACCTCAATCCGGAGCAGAAGGAAGCCCTGGAGATTGTCCTGGACCGCGGCAATGCCATCATCGATCTGGTCAACGGTATTATTTCCCTGAAACAGGCCGAAATGCAGGCGGTCAATCTCAGACCGATTTCCTTGCAGAAGGTTGCCTTGGCCTGCGTACAGGGAGCTCTGGTTTCCGCAGGGAAGGCTGGTGTTGAGTTGCGGCAGGCATATGACCCGCAGCTTCCTCAGGTCTACGGCGATTCGAAACAACTGGGACAGGTTTTTGACAACCTTGTCGGAAATGCCATCAAGTTCAGCCCCGATGGCGGGGTTGTTACAGTTCGGTTAACGGCTCTGAGTGACGTTATTCATGCCCAGGTCAGCGACACGGGTATTGGTATTCCAGCGGATCGGCAGGAAAAGATATGGGATCGTTTCTACCAGGTTGATGGCGCATCCACTCGTCGTTTCGGCGGGACGGGTCTCGGTCTCGCTATCGTCAGACGAATCATCGATGACCATAACGGAAAACTCTGGGTTGAGAGCGAGGTGGAGAAAGGCAGTACTTTCCACTTCACGATTCCCACCTGTTCATCTCTGGAGTCAGGACTGGATTGAAGCAATGCTCCTCTGAAACCAGGGGTCTATGAGATGCTGGCACAGCGTGGATGACTGCTGAAAAGCCCATGGTTTCAATCGGGAATCACTTTTGAAAGGGTTGCGTGAAAATGCCAGATGATTTGCTGCTAGCCGATGGCTGCCATATGCGTGTGGCTGATGCCGCCTACGTTTTTGAATGCATCCAGGACGCTGTGTGCTGCTCGGTGGTTGCTGTCAGCAACATGGGCAAGTCGGCACTGCTGCGCTTGATCGCTGATCCGGCGGTCCAGGCCTCCTATTTAGGCGACCTGGCATCTTCGTATACCTTTGTGCTTGTCGACTGCAATCGAATGCTTGAGCTGTCTGAGCAGGGGTTCTATGAGCTGGTGGTTCGCTGTCTGATGGATCGCCTTGTTGGCGACAATACCTACGACGATATTTGTGGCGAACTTCAGGCGACCTACGATCTGCTTATCCATCCAGCCAGCTCATTCGATATTCCATTGAGCTTCAATCGCGCGATGACTCTGGTCAACGAAAGCACTGAACGCAATCTGGTATTGCTCTTCGACGAGGTTGATCAGGCTGTTGCAGGTATTCAAAGCCGGGTCTTTCTCAATCTGCGGGCGTTGAAGGATCAGTACAAAGGTCGGCTGGTTTATGTGACCGCGACCGATCAAACCCTGCGCGAGATCCGGCAGGGCACCGACATCGATGAATTCAACGAACTTTTCACCCATCATACCTATCACCTGCCGCCGCTATCGGAGCAAGATACCGAACACTTCGCGCGGCGATTTGCGAAGCAGGAAGGGGTATCCTTTGATGAGGCTGACCAGCGCTTCATCTATCACTGGGCCGGCGGGCATCCGGGCCTCCTGGAGGCCACCTGCCAGGCACTGGGTCGCGTGACTGGCGCCCACGAACGCGATGAGATTCAGGACTGGGTAATTCACCGGGAGGTCGCCAGCTGGCTTTCTGATGAATTAAGTGTACGAGTAGAGTGTCGCAAGATTTGGGAGGACCTTAGCCAGCAGGAGCAGCAAAGTCTCATGGGCGTTGACCGGCGGGATCGAGAGCTTTCTGAGGAGATCGTCGCTGTTCTTCGCAAAAAACATATTCTCGTTCAGTCTGGGGAGGAAACCGATGCGTTTTCACGTCTCTTTGGCGAGTTTATCAACCGTTTAAGAGCTACCCGGAGTCCCGCTTCGCTGGGGGTACGTGTCGATGTGGAGTCTGGCGAAGTGATGGTGGATGGCAAGGTTACCGACACACTCACAAACCTCGAATACCGCCTGCTGCTCTTGCTCTATGGACGGCTTGGGCAGATAGTCGGGAAATATGACGTGGTCGAGGCAGTGTGGGGTGAGGACTACATCGACGATGTTGACGATGCCCGTATCGAGAAACTCGTCAGCCGTCTTCGCAACAAGATTGAGCCCGAACCTCGAAACCCGCGCTATCTCGTTACAGTGCGCGGCCGCGGCTATCGGCTTGAGACCTGATCGGCCACGTGTGTCCTGCCCTGTTACACCCGAAGGTCAGGTGGTGGTCGGTCTGAAGTCTGGTCACCCATGATGTGACGTGGTATTATGATACTGGCCCGCGACACTATCGGCCAAAGGTGGTTTTCGCTGCTCTGATCACTACCGGGCGTCGAAAAGCCCTGTCAAGGAGGCCTCAACAATGGTTTCCCTCTTAGAGAAAGTAAATGCGCTGATAAAGGCGAATCTGCATCTTCTTGTGGTTCAGGCGCTCCAGTCGAGTTCGATGGGTGTCATTAACCAATACATGCGCGAGGTCGAGGATCATCTCGATGATTTGCAGGATGCATCCAATACTGTCGGTGAGCAAGTCAAAACGGTACGTCGCAAACGGGAAACATATCAGGTCCGGTCGGAGCGGTTGGACCGCGATATCGATCTCTTTTTATTGGAGGGCCAGGAGGCTTTGGCCATTGGTGGACAGGGCAAGCTCAATGCGACGAACCGGGTCATGGATGCATATGGCCAGCAATTGCTTGTTTTTTCCCAGGAACATGGAGAACTCAAGGATGCCCATCTCAAGTTGCAGGCCAAACTGACAGCTATTCGGCAGGAAAAGGAAGAGCTGCAAGGGCTGCTTGATCTGGCGGAGGCCAAGGATGTCGGCCTGGCGACTATCAGTAGTCTCGATGACCTGGCGGGTACCGGCGACCATGATGTGGATCGGATTGTCGAAAACATCCGAAACCGGCTTGACCGGGTCTCGGCGCAGGACATAGACCGGCAGATGCGTGATATCCTGGAGCGAGATGAGATCGAGGCCCAGTTGCTGGCGCGCAAACGCCGGCTGGGGATAGTCAACGGCGTAGCGGCCTGAGAGAATCCGCTCAGGCCGTCTTTTGACAGGTACCATGACCAACGAGTCGACTTACGCGGAGATCAAACGCCAGGCCAACAAACGAATCCTCGCAGGCGCGATTTTTCGCATCGAAAATGCCGTTATCATTCTGGGATCGTTGTTTTTTGCCATCCTGCTGCCCAATCCCTATCCCGAGGTGTTGCCCTGGTGGGATTGGTGGACATGGCTGCTTCTTGGCGCCCTTGCCATGCTAATGCTCTTTATTCCCGCCGTTGCAGATGCGAACGAGAAAAAAAAATCTATTGAGCGGCTTTTTCAAAGGCAAAACGATATCGGCAGTTTGAAGGATGCATCCCTGCGAGCAGACATGACCCGGGTGGCTGATCAGGTCGAGGAGATTGGGGAGGCTGCAGGTCGTCGACCTGATGATGGGTTCGCCATGTCGAACCTGGACCGACTCTGTGACCTGGAGGGCAATCTGGCAGGGCTGGCTCATCGCCTCGATGCCTATCGCGTCGATCCTGTCATCAACGCAGACCGGGAGGAATTGCCGGCTAGCATTTCCCGGCTTGAAGACTGGTTGGTGAGCCCCGGTGACACTGCTGAACGGAATCAGGTTGAGGCCATGTTGACGGAGAAACGGCGCTTGCGAGACACCATCTCTGAGCTGGACGAT
This sequence comes from Chloroflexota bacterium, assembly GCA_034717495.1. Lineage (NCBI taxonomy): Bacteria > Bacillati > Chloroflexota > Chloroflexota bacterium. Next base: position 42,139 of record JAYELL010000101.1, read on the forward strand.
CGCATGAATCAGGCTGTGCTTCAACTGGAAGGCTGCGTTTCGTTTGTTGAAGAAATGTATGACAGGTTGGTCATAAACGAGGGCGTTGCCGGGAGCAACACCCTTGAGGATCTGCCTTCCGAGGTTGAGGGGCAGATTGATGCCTTGCAGGATCGGAACCGTTCGATTGATGCACTCTATGACTACCGTGTTCTGGGATTGCCGCAGCAAGGATAACCCGGGGACACGATCCATCGGTTCACCCATTTTTCATCAGGTTTCACATTCATATGCGCTTGAGCACGTACGACAAAGTTAATCTCATTGCCGCCTATCACTTTCTCGTTGGTGGATTTTTCCTTCTGATGGCGATTGGCGTAGTAGTCTTTCCGGTCGCAGCTGTGGTGGTAGAGGCGAGCGACTTCCTGGCACGGTTGCCAGGCTGGTTTCTGGGGCTCAGTCTGCTTGGAATCGCCGCCATCCTTGGCATAGTCGCTCTGATCAATCTTGTGTTGGGGTGGGGGCTGTGGCAGCTGAAGGCATGGGGGCGCCTCGGCGCGATGATTGCGGCCATTTTTCGAATACCTTTTGTGCCCTTCGGAACCATCGCCGGGGGTATTATCCTCTATCTGCTGCTGCAGGATGAAACGCGCGAGTTGTTTTTGACTTAATCATGCGGTTAGCATTACTTTCCGATCTGATGCTCAGGGAACTTCGGCCTCTCTCATGGGAGTTGCAATCAAAGTGAGCCTATTCGACCGGGCACGAGACTGGGTGACGACGTTGCTGCCGGTGGGTAGCCTTCGAAAGATTGACAGCACCGAGCGGGATACCCTGGTGGAGCTCCTGGAGCATGGCCGGCCGGCCGACCGGTGGCTGGCCGCGGAGGCGTTGGGCAATGGGGACCCCGGCGCTATAGGGGCAGCCGCTTTGTCGAAGGCTCTGGCGGACCCCGACCCAATGCTCAGCTGGGAAGCAGGCCAGGCATTGGTGCGCATCAATAGCCTCATAGCATATCGGATGCTTATGGAAGCATTGAAGGGGGATAACGTGGCGGCTCAGTCGACGGCTGCAGCGGTTGCCGGAACCATGGGCCCGATGCCCGAGTTGAAGCAGGCTTTGCTGGCGGCGCTGGACAGCCCTCATGCCGCTGTGCGTCAGGGTGCCGCAGCATCTCTGGTTGTTCAGCCAAACCCCGATGCGTTTCCTGTTTTGTTGCGCGCCCTGTGGTCGGATCCGGATCCCTTGGCGAGAGAGGCGATGGCGCGGGCCCTGGGTGGTTTTGGCGATCCAGCGGCATATAATGCCCTGGCTGCACGGGCGCGGGACCAGGGGGAGAATCCCCTTGTTCGCCAGACGGCTGCCACTGCATTGGGCCGTCTGGCGCAGCCAAACATGTCCGGGACGCCCGCGACAGACTGAAGTGAGCGGAGGCCGGGCAGGTGGTGCGGCGGTTATTCTGTGGCAGCGGACTCGTTGTTCCTTGACATCATGGGGATCTGAATGTGGTTTTCCCGGGCGAAGGCAATCGCCTCGGGATAGCCCGCATCTACATGTCGAACGACCCCCATGCCGGGATCGGTGGTAAGTACACGCCACAGGCGACGGGCGGCTGCCTCAGTGCCATCGGCAACGATGACCTGGCCCGCGTGTTGGCTGTAGCCAATGCCCACTCCGCCACCGTGGTGGAAACTGACCCATGTCGCACCACCAACAGCGTTGATCAATGCGTTGAGGATAGGCCAGTCGCTAATGGCATCGGAGCCGTCCAGCATACTTTCCGTTTCCCGGTTAGGGCTTGCAACGGAGCCTGAGTCCAGATGGTCACGACCGATGACTATGGGCGCCTTGACCCGCCCATCGGCAACGGCCTGGTTGAAGGCAAGGCCAGCTCGAGCACGTTCGCCATACTTTAACCAGCAAATGCGAGCTGGCAAACCCTGCCAGGCGACTCGTTCCCTGGCCATCTTCAACCACCGCAATAGATGCTTGTTTTCTGGAAACAGCTCCATGATGATCTGATCGGTGGCGTAAATGTCCTCAGGGTCTCCGCTGAGCGCGACCCAACGGAAAGGACCGGAGCCTTCGTAGAACAGTGGGCGAACGTAGGCCGGCACAAAGCCGGGATAGTCGAAAGCGTTCTTAACGCCATAGTCGAAAGCTCGCTGGCGCAGGTTGTTGCCATAGTCGAAAACAATGCTACCCATTTGTTGGAATGCCAGCATAGCTTCGACATGGGCGGCCATGCTGGCATTTGTTCGCTCCAGATAGAGATCCAAATCCCTCTCTCTCAGTTCGGCTGCCATCTCAGGCGTCATGCCCGCCGGGATGTATCCCAGAACGGGATCGTGAGCACTTGTTTGATCTGTAACGACGTCGGGAACGATGCCTCGGATTACCAGTTCCGGCAACACATCGGCTGCATTACCCAGCAGGCCAATGGATTTCGGCTCTCCTGCTGCCTTGGCTTCGGCCACCCAGGTCATTGCCTCTTCAAGACTCTCGGTGGCAACATCCAGGTACTTATGTTCGAGGCGTCGTTCGATTCGCCATGGGTCCACTTCAACAACCAGGGCCACCCCTTCGTTCATGGTGACAGCAAGTGGTTGCGCCCCACCCATCTCGCCCAGGCCTGCGGTTAGCACAAATTTGCCCCGGAGCGAGGGCCAGCCATGCTGTCGGGCCAGGCTGGCAAGGGTCTCGTAGGTGCCCTGAAGGATGCCCTGCGTGCCAATATAGATCCAGGAACCGGCGGTCATCTGGCCGAACATGATCAGCCCTTCCCTCTCCCAGCGATCGAAGTTCTTCTGGGTCGCCCAGGCAGGTACGATATTGCTGTTGGCGATCAGGACCCGGGGGGCATCTTCGTGGGTACGAAAAACGGCAACCGGTTTGCCACTTTGGACGAGCAGGGTTTCATCGGGCTCAAGAGACCGCAAGGACTCCAGAATGGCCTCGAATGCCTGCCAGTTGCGCGCCACCTTGCCTCGTCCCCCGTATACAATCAGGTTTTCAGGATCGGCTGCAACTTCCGGGTCAAGGTTGTTCTGAATCATCCGGTATGCCGCTTCGATCAGCCAATTCCGACAGGTCAGTTTGGTGCCTCGCGGGGCACGAATAACACGCGACATTCGACGAGCCTCCTTTTTCGAAATCGTTCACTATGGGGTGTGACCAACCGGACAAGAATGTCAGGGTCGTGCCCCTGGTTCAATGGGAAAAGGTGAGAGAGAAATCATCGCTTTCATTCTAATGCACGGCGGGGAATTGGGCAAGGGAACGCTTTGACACACCTTTGTAAGCGTGATATACTCGCGCATCTTTGAACTAAATGGCGACGGCCGCCAGTTGATGAAGAAAGAACCGGCCGTGGGCCGGCTTCTTGGATTTTGGGAGCATCGCGCATTATTGCGGAATATTGAGTTATTAAGGAGAGCTTGATATGGCAGAACCTGGTAAACCGGTTCAAATAAAGGTAGTCGACGATGTTGTCATCAGGTTTGCTGGCGATTCTGGCGACGGTATGCAGTTGACCGGCACCCAGTTTACCAATACGGCAGCCATCATTGGCAACGATATAAGTACCTTGCCCGATTATCCCGCTGAGATTCGGGCACCCGCTGGTACTCTGGCCGGGGTGAGCGGCTTTCAGGTGCACCTGGCAAGTGCGGATATCCACACTCCAGGCGATGAACCTCATGTTTTGATTGCCATGAATCCGGCCGCGCTGAAAGCGAGCCTGCGCAATCTGGCCCCTGGTGGCACGATCATCGTGAACACCGATGAATTCACCCGTGGCAATCTTCGCAAGGCCGAGTACGAAAGCAATCCCCTGGAAGATGACTCCTTGCAGAACTACATGGTGCATACAGTTCCGATCACCACGCTGAATCGCAATGCCGTCGAGGATATTGAGGGCTTGTTCGCCAAGGGGATCAATCGTTCACGTAACTTCTTCGCTCTTGGTCTCACCTTCTGGATGTACGACCGTTCGCTGGACAACACCATTGCCTGGATCGAAAAAAAGTTTCAGAAACGTCCAGAGATAGTGGAAGCGAACCGCCGGGCTTTGCAGGCCGGCTACAACTATGGCAATACTACCCGAACCTTTCAGATACGTTATCGGGTCAAGCCAGCTCACCTGCCGCCGGGCATTTACCGAAAGATCACCGGCAGCGAGGCGATTGCCCTGGGTATGGTGACGGCTTCTGAACTGGCAGACAAACCTTTGGTTTACTGTAGCTATCCGATTACACCTGCCAGCGATATCCTGCACAATCTGGCATCGCTAAAACATTTCGACGTCCGAACCTTCCAGGCCGAGGATGAAATTGCCGCCATGGGAGCCGCTATCGGTGCAGCCTTTGGTGGTGCCTTTGCCGCCACAGGGACCAGTGGACCGGGCGTCGCGCTAAAAAGCGAGGCGATCAACCTGGCTGTAGCATTGGAACTGCCAGTGGTGATTGTCGATGTGCAGCGCGGTGGACCCAGTACTGGACTGCCGACCAAGGTTGAGCAGTCTGACTTGTTGCAGGTCATGTATGGCCGTAACGGTGAGAGTCCCGTTGTGGTTTTGGCACCGTCGACTCCATCAGACTGTTTCGACATAACTATTGAAGCCTTTCGGCTAGCGGTAAGAGGCATGAGTCCCGTGTTTGTGTTGGCGGACGGCTATCTGGCCAATAGCGCCGAACCCTGGGCTTTGCCTGACCCAGAAAGCATGGAGCCTATTGCTGTAAAACATCCAAAACCTGAAGATTTCCAGAATGGCAGCAAGTTTCTTCCCTATGGGCGCGATCCGGAGACCATGGGCCGCCCATGGGCCATTCCAGGAACCCCTCAACTCGAACACCGCGTGGGCGGTCTGGGAAAGCAACCTGGCACGGGAAACGTCTCTCATATGCCCGAGGATCATCAGCAAATGGTCGCTGAGCGAGCTGCCAAGGTCGCATCCCTCGTCGATGTGATCCCCGACCTGAAAGTGATCGGGGAGGATACCGGTGACTTGCTCGTCATCGGGTGGGGAAGCACATATGGTGCCATTCTTCAGGCTGTTCAGAGGGCGCAACGAGATGGCAAGCGCGTTTCTGCTGCACACCTGCGGTATCTCAACCCATTTCCTGGCAACCTGGGCGATGTGATGGCACGCTTCGATAGAATCCTGGTGCCCGAGATGAACATGGGGCAATTGGCAATGTTGTTGCAGGCGCGATATCTTCAAGAGATCAATTCTTTGCCCAAGGTTCAGGGCCAGCCGTTCAAGATCAGCGAGATTAGAAACAAGATCGACGAGATCCTGTCCCAGGGGCTCGGCACTGTTGGCGACTGATGGAGAATCAAGAATGAGTGACACAATCAAGCTAAACCGCAAAGACTTTCGGTCGGATCAGACGGTGCGTTGGTGTCCAGGCTGTGGTGACTACGCGATCCTGGCACAGGTACAGAAGGTATTGCCTGATATCGGTGTGCCCAAGGAGAACATCGTCTTCATCTCAGGGATTGGCTGCTCCAGTCGTTTTCCCTATTACATGAATACCTACGGCATTCACAGCATCCATGGTCGTGCCCCCACGCTGGCGGCTGGTCTCAAGCTGGCCAATCCGGATCTGACGGTGTTCGTGATCACCGGTGACGGCGACGGCCTATCGATCGGCGGAAATCACCTGCTGCACGCCTGCCGGCGCAATGTCGATATCAACATCCTTCTCTTCAATAATCGTATCTACGGGTTGACCAAGGGGCAATACTCGCCAACATCATTGCCGGGAACCCGCACCAAGACCTCTCCCATGGGGTCCCTGGAGCAAGCCTTCAACCCGATTAGCGTGGCGCTTGCGGCGGAGGCTACCTTTGTTGCTCGGACCATCGATCGGGAACAACGCCACATGGGCGAGATTCTGAGGCGGGCAGCGGCCCATCGCGGCACCTCTTTTGTCGAGATCCTCACGAATTGCCTGATCTTCAACGACGGCACCTTTTCCGATGTCACAGATCGGGAGATTCGGGATGACAACCGGCTGCGCCTGGAACAGGGCCAGCCGATGATCTTCGGTCAGGATAACGACAAAGGTATTCGCATGAGCGGGTGCTTCGAGCCAGAAGTGGTCTCGCTGGACGATGTCGACGCAGAGGATATACTTGTGCATAACGACAAACTGGAGGGTTCCCAACTGGCGTACATGTTGAGTCGCATGACCAGGCCAGATTTCCCTGTTCCCTTCGGTGTTTTTCGGGATGTCGACCATCTGACCTACGAGGAGGGTGTGTTCCAACAAGTGGAGCGGGCTCAGGCTGCCAGGGGTGTTGGAGAGCTGAAGGATCTCTACGTCGCTTCCGATACCTGGATGGTAGATGATGACAGGAACGGCCACAATGGCCACAAAGGCGCCATTCACGACGAAGACTGATAGCCTTCCTGCCAAAATTCTGGCATCAGATAAAAATCACAAAATCATAAACGGTGCCCCGTCCATGATCGAAAGTCAGGCGGACAGGGCACTGTTGATTCCGAGGAAAATCGTTTCCTCACTCGACTTGTGTGAGTTGGCCTACGATATAGATCGGGCGCCCTGAACGCTCCCGAAAGATAACTTCTTCCATCAACCTCAAACCCCTCTCGCTGGCCAATTGTTCCAATGCCTCGCGCCGCTCCAGAAAGATGGTGTCTTCTGCCGTGTGGAACAGATAGCGGCGATCGGAGTCTTCGAGAAACGGCGCTAACCTGGCCGCGAATCCTGCGTCGGGCGTATCCAACCGTTCATAACTGAAGAGCTCCAGTGGTCGCACCCGGTTTTCTGTCAGGTATCTGACAGGAGCATCGAAACCCCAATCAAGGGCCAGGGGTTGGGCGACGGCGTTTTCATCCAGCCAGGCCCCCAATCGATTGGTGGCGTCGGAGTGAGTGGCATGTCCCCCTGTCTGGGCGAGTGCCTGATGATAGCGTAGGTCGGTGATGATATCGGCAAAGGACCAGGCCAGCAGGCTGGCGACAACCAGAAAGCCCACAAAAGACCATAGCCTCTGTGCAGCGCCGGGTGGTATCCTGTGGGCATCACCTGCGACCTGCTGCTCTCTGTCATCAGGCTGAGTGGTTTTTGTTTCCGTACCTTCTTTGTCGGCCAGCCGGCGCCGGCGGGCGACAACCGATAGGATTGTGTCCGCTGACAGCGCAACCGCGGTAAGCAGAAAGGGTTGCAGGATGGCATAATGAGTGACAAAGAGATCAGACACGGTGAAATTGGATTGCAGCACCAGCAGTGTGTTGAACAGAAGGACGATCAGCAAGACCATCAAAGCCCTGCGATATCGCATCCACCAGGTTAACAGCAGGGCACTTACGAGCAGCAGGACCGCCAGCCACTGAGCCAATTGATTGGCAAAGGACCCTCCAAGATACCAGAAGTGATCCCCTTTCAGCAGCGTTCCCAGTTGGCGCACCCGGATGGTGAGGTTGTTGAGGAAATTTCTGTTTTCCACACCGTAATAGCTTTCTCCCAGGTTGGAGAAAATCGACGTAAGGGTGCCCGCAGTCTGTAGGTTAAACAGGATGAGCGGCGACAGGGCAAGAAAAAATAGGCCCAGCGCGACAAACCATTGCCACCAACGGGTCTCCTGGTTTTCGCTGGAACGATCCGACGGTTTCGACTGAACAGGAAATGTGTACCACCGGCTGATCAGCCATATGAAAACCGCTGTGACTGCCAGCGCTCCAAGAACCCACACGAACAGCAGCTTGGTCCACAGCCCGAGTCCAGCCAGAACTGCCAGCAGGCAGAGATAGCGGACACGACCTGTTTGCCACCAGCGCAGGGCCACCAGGACCAGTGCTACTGCCAGGGTGACCACACTATTGGTTACGAAAATGCCCTGGCGGCTCCAGAAGACGAAACTGGGACTCAGGGCGAGTAACAGGGCAGCGATGCCGCCAGCAAGGGGTTTGGCCCCTCCAGCGAGGCGCGAAAGCTCGTTGCCCAGGCGCCAGGTGAGCAGGATGGTAATCAGTCCGTAGCCGATCGATAGGAGGCGAAGACCGGTAACCGTTACACCGAAAATGGAGAGGAGGGGCAGGGCCAGGAATACATTCAACGCACCGATGTAATCCTGAACCATAAGTGGGAGGAAAAGGTCACCCAGTTGCACGCCTGCGGAACGGAAGGCGTGGACGTTCTGGCGAAGCAGCATCTCCATTGCGTTGACGCCTGCTTCTTTGGCCTCATCGTAGTGGAGTCCAGGCAGGTGCAGTTGGGGCAAGGTCAGTGCCAGATAAATAAGAACGGCGCCCAAAGGCGCCAGCCGGGCAAACCAGGTTGCGAGTTTCTGTTGTTTTCCACTCATTGTGGCATCCAACGGCAATCGAGTCTCACCGGGCCATCAAACGCACTTCCGAAGCCATGCTATCGTAGTTGTGCCCGGAAGCATAGATCTTGACGTAGTTAATAACGGCAGGAGGTGGTAAGCCTTGCTCTGGAAGTTGTTCGATAAGGTTGCCACTCTCGAACGGGAACCAGACATTCGATGGGATTTTTTCACCACCGGTCACGACCCACTGATCCGGGGGATCGCGATAGTAGAAGCCCTGGATCCAGAACTGGTGATTCCCGTAGATGTCCTCGTAGTCCAATCGGATCATCAATGGAAACTCAGAGCTGAGTTCGCCGGCGCCAGGCAGGCTCTGCCAGCGCAACATGACGTCCAACTGAAGGTTCAACACCTCGTAGTCGCTGACGTTGTGATCGAGAACCTGGGTGATTCCCACCTCGCTGTGCGTGGGTGGCTGGTTAATCCGCCAGAAGCGAACAGACTGCCGGTTGTTGTCCGCGCGCACCTCGGCTTGCCCTGCCGAAGGGTCTTCCTCCGGATAGGTGTTGATCAGCCAGGTGGGTGGTCCTAACGGTTCCTGAAAATCGCCGTTGGAGATTAGATTGTCGGCGGCCTCGTGTGGGGAAGAAGGCGGCTGACCGATGGCCACCTGGGTTCCGTGGCCGGTTTCCACCAGTATCGATTTGCCTTCGGCTGTAACCACGGCGTTGCCAAACCGTGTCGAAACTTGAGTCAGATCATCGGACACGTCGACAGCATAGCTTCCTGGATCCAGGCGAATCTGCGCCTGGGGTGTGGAAACGTCGAAGAGCAGCCCTCGCGGTTCGAGTTCAGCCCTGTTGACTCGAACGCGGCCTCGTCCAACATCGATTTCGATGTGATCCGCATCTTTGCTGGGTGAAAAGCGAGGTCGGGTAGTGCTCACCAGGGTCATTTGCCCATTGGGGTAAATGTGCACCGTTGCCAGTTCGACACTGTCCTCTCCTTCGCCCGATGGGAAAACCAGCGAAGCTTGAGACGTCTGGTCTGTTTGGATCAGGGTGCCCTCCGGCACTTCCCGACGGTCAACTACAGCAATGGGTTCATCCGCATCGTCGGTCGCCAGGAGAACAGTTCCGGATGAAACCTGGAGCAGGGCCGTTCGGGGCGCTCGGGCATGCACCAGGTAGTAGCGAATACCAAGCGGGATGGTGGTAGCCAGCAGGCAAAAAACGCTGAAAGCGATGGTCAGAATGACCCAAGCTGTGCGGGATGGATTTTTGCGCATCTTAAGGATTCTACGCCTGTGGCTCGGGTTGGTCAACTCGCAACTAGTGAAGCATCCAGCGCGCGGATCATCGCTGATCCAGCCGGTGCAGGCCGGCTGTCCGTACCTGTTTTACGGATTGCCGGTATTCGTTGCGCGTTGTTGGACGATTGAGCTTCGGATATCGGTTGGCGCAATAGGCAGGTCGATACTGATCCATCACATTGATATATGTGTTCCCGGAGATTTCCTTTGCCAGAAAGTGGGCAATCTCGGCGGTACCTGCCAATTGATTGGGCAATACCAGGTGCCGTACCAACAAGCCCTGTCGGGCGATCCCTCGTTCGTCCAAAACCAGGTCGCTAACCTGGCGGTGCATCTCCCGCACCGCGGCCTGATTGACAGCGGGATAATCAGAAATCTTGGAATATCGAAGTGCCATGTCGGGGTCGGCGTACTTCATATCAGGCATGTAGATGTCAATTATGCCGTCAAGCAGGCGCAAGGTATGCATTGAATCGTAGCCGCCGGTGTTGTATACCAGCGGTAATCTCAGACCAGCCTCGGCAGCAAGAAGCAGTGCGATCAAAATCTGGGGAACGACGTGACTTGGAGACACAAAATTGATGTTGTGACAGCCTTGTTGCTGCAGGTTCAACATCATTGTCGCCAGGGTTTCAGGTGCTACCTCCTGGCCCTCACCCAACTGGCTTACGTCGTAGTTCTGGCAGAACTGGCAACGCAGGTTGCAGTGGGCAAAAAAGATCGTGCCACTTCCGGCAAACCCTCGCAGGCAATCCTCCTCGCCGAAATGGGGGAAACAACTGGACACCTTGGCCCTACGCCCGTTGCCACAGATACCTGTGGCATCTTCAAGGCGGTTGACATGACACAGCCACGCGCAGCCACGGCATTGCTCCAGATTGCTCCAGGCCTTTTCCGCTCGCGCCCGAAGCTCACCTGTTTGGTGGAGTCGAAGATAGCCGGGTGTAAGCGTGTCAGTCATAATCCTCACGGTCCTGATCAGAAAGGGTTGATTCGTTTTTTCCTGATCGCCGCTCCTGCTGCTCATAGTCATCCAGTTTGCCTAGCCAATACTGAGCGTCGTTGTCGTTCGGGTAGACCTCCAGGGCATTGAGAAAGGCACTGCGCGCCGATTCCCATTCTTTCTGATCCTTGTATACCAGGCCCAGATTGTAGTGAACATTGGGGGTTCTTGGGTTGATTTCCAGGGCGCGTTCGTAGGCTTCGATCGCCTTTTTTTGCTGCTTTGGCCCGGAAATCTCCAGTCGACCCAGATAGGCTGCCGCCAGATTGGACCATAGCATGGCATCATCGGGAGCCAGTTTACTGGCTTTTTCCAGCAGGGGCACAGCTTTACTGTAGCGCTTTTGAAGCACATAGGTGCCTCCGAGATTGATGGCCACCTCTGCACTGTCCGGAAGATATTCGGCGGCACGCTCCAGCTTTTCTGCAGCCTCTCCCGGGCGTCTTTGACTCAGAAGGCGAGCGCCTTCCTGCAACAGGGCATATCCCAGCCGGCGCCGCTCCTCGGCGATCTGTTGCTCCACCGCTGCCCCATCGCCGGAAATGGTGTCAGGGGATTCGAGAGGCGCTTCACCAGGTTGCGATTGTTGTTTTTCTTTCTTCTTGCTCACTTTTTACCTCAACAGTGTGATTACGATTGTCAAAGTGATGGTACTCGCAAGAGTCGTGACCAATACGGTGCCAGCAGTGAACTCCGGCTCCGCGTCATATTCGGTGGCAAGTACGGTTGCCATTACCGCCGTCGGCATCGACGCCTCAAGGATGGACACCTGGCGATTGATGCCTGTGAGGCCAAGGAGGCCTGCAAAGAGGAATCCCAACAAGGGACCGCCGATAAGCCGCACCGCGCTTGCCAGCGAAATGCGGCTGATGTCATCTCGCAACCGAACCCTGGCAAGTTGTACACCCAGGAGCAAGACCATGACGGGAATAGAACCCTGGGCGGCCAATGATGTTGCCCTCTCGATGGGCACCGGTACCTTCAGGCCGGTAGCCCAAACAAATAGCCCGGCCAGGGCAGCATAGGTAAGGGGGACTTTCAGTAAATTACGAAAGGCGTCCCGGCTGCTGCGCCGGCCCAGTGCTGCCAGGTAGACGCCAACTGTTGCCAGAATCAGGGCGTTAATTGTGAAATAGACGATGGCTGGTTCCAGGGACGCCTCACCGAAGGCGAATCGATTGGCTGGAAGGCCATAATTGCCGGCGTTTCCGGCCATGGCCACAATGACAAGGGCACTGGTCTGGGCGGATCCATAACCCTTCGTTCGGCTGATGATCCAGGCAATGAGGGCAGTTCCTGCGATCGTCAGTACGGCAAACAATACCAGCTGTCCTAACTCACCAGCTGACAGGGTCGTGCCACTGAGTGTATCGAACAGCAGGCAGGGAGTGAAAACGTAGAAGGCAGCCTTTGAGAGGCCATGGGGACGCAGATTTAACTTGCGGGCCAGAAAATATCCCGCCCCTGCGACCAGGAAAATCGGCGCGATAACTTGCCAAAAAACTTCAACTATGATGACCATGGTGCCTAACCCTGCATGTGGTGTTAGCGATGGATCATCGGTCAGGCGCCATCCTCGTTGTCATGACCTATGTTGTGGTAAAGGTTATAGGTGTCGAGATTTGGACTGAAAAACTCGACAGCGAAACTATCGGGCATGCCCATTGGCTGGCTTATTTCCGACAGCAGGGCTTCAATGAAGGCGCCGCGCTGATCATCAGTAAAAGTGGCGGTCACGGAATCCCAGATCAGGATTGTTCCAAAAACACCATTGTCGGTGAAATGCAGGTCCAACTTGCCGATGCTTGGCGGGTCACCGTTTTCCTGGTTCGCCCGGTTGCCGGCCGATGCGTCCAGATCAAACAGAGCATATTGTTCTGAGTATGGAGTTCTGATAAGGCGTCGTAATTTAAGATTCATTGCAGGCACCAAAATGAGCTTCGATCAGGCATCGAATAAAGAAAGCAGGTGGCGAACCTTCATTAATTGGACAAAAACAGCAGTTCATCCAGGGCATCTTCGGCGATCTCGCGCAGGGCTTCATCTTCACTTTCTGCACAGGCCCGCAGCGCACGGAGGGCAGCTTTGCCACCAATCCGCCCGAGTGCCCAGAGAGCTGCGTCCCGAATCTCGACATCCTCTTCATCAAGCATGTCTAGAAGATAGGGAATTGCTTCAGCAAGCTCCAATTCCCCGCTTGCCCGCGCCGCCTCGAAGCGAATCGCATCATCTGTGCTGGCGAGCTCGGCAAGCACGAAGGCCTGCCAGGTTGGGTCAGCGCTACGGCCCATCGCGAAGAGGGCACTTGTGCGCATGTCGTCATCCTCGTCGTCGTATGAAGACAGGATCAAGTCACGAATGCGTTCATGGCTGGAGTAGGCCAGCGACTCGAGGATGCGGCGTCGCACAGTTACATGGAACTCCCGTTCATCAAAGGAGTGCATCAAGGCATTCTCGACTCGCCCGGCCGCTTGTTGATCGACCTTATTCAATTCTCCCAGCAGGAGAAAACGTCCGAGAGAGAGGGCAGCAGCTGCTCTTACCTCGGGCGTATCATCGTACTGCATGAGATCAATCAGAGGGGGAATCAGGCGCACATCTTCCGACTCCCATAAGCCCTCGATGGACTGCATCCTCACCCAGGGATTCTCATCCTGGAGGAGGTTGGTGAAGATGGCATCGTAGCAGACACCAACGTGATCTTCTGCCATTTCCACGAGGCTCGAAATCAGAGTTCTCTGGCGTTCGGCAGGCAATGCTCTCCATGTGGATTGAAAGAGTTCAAGGTCAGAGGTGTTCAGATCTGATAACCCATCCAGGGGAATATCGGTCAACGGTCGGCCCGTATCTGCCAGGGCCTGAAGGATCGAACTAAGGCCGGGCTGAGATTCCTGCCCGTTGCGTGAGGACATCGGGGTACCTTTGGCTACCGCCAGTAATATGAGCGTGTCTCGCTGGCAGGACTCAGCACAATCATCTGCCCATCCGGTCCGCGGCGACGAACCTGTACCGACCATTGGCTGAGACGATCCGGCGGCATTGCCGATTCGAATACCCACATAGGTACCTTAAACGTCGTACCTGAAACCTCACTTTCCGCGAAGCCCTGATCACCGTTGCGGAGCGTGAAGACAACTCGCACGTAGTAGTGATCCTCGGTGCCGAAGCCGTGTACCGGCTGCCATTCCAGCAGGGGCTGGGTACCCTCGGTAAAACCGTCGCCAACTATCGGGCTGACCAGAATAGGGGCGGGAAGTGGCGCCAGTGGGATCTCCGGGGGCACGGGTGTTGCCGTCGGGGGTTTCCGGGTAGGCGTGGAAACGGGAATGCTCGCCGATTCCTGGCGCGATGGAACCCTCAATCTGTCATTGGTCTGGAGAATGTCCGACGGGCTCAGGTTGTTGTAGGTTGCCAGGGCACCCATGGAAACACCATATTGCTGTGCAACACTGAACCAATTATCCCCAGGTTGAACCACATGCACGAGGCCCCCACCCCCTGTGGCGGCCACAGCTGCTACTCTCGTCGGCGTCGGTGGTATCGATGTAGGTGTGAGGGTCGCTGTCGGTGGCACTGACGTTGCAGTCGGCGGCACAGCTGTGTTGGTTGGCGTTGGATTTGGCGTGTCGGTGGCTGTAGGGATAGGGGTTGATGTCGCTGGAATATCACTTGGCGTAGCGGTTGCCTGCTCTGTTGGTGTGGGCGGCACTGGCGTAGCTGTGTCGGTGTTCCTGACCTGCGCGACCGGGAGAGCCGCTGGTGGCTCGCCCGGTTCGGGCGAAAGTTTGGCTCTGTCGCCGGGATCGGGCAATGCAGCAATGGCCTGAGTGGACGCACCTGTCAGTTGTGTGCTGGAATCCTGTTCGAGGTTGGAACGAACGATTACCTGGGTCGGCGTTGGCGATTCCAGAGGGACGGCGTTTGCCGCCAGCGACGAAGCCGTGTCAAGTACCTTGCCGCCGAGATCACTTACCGTTTCCTGAATCGCAGCCAATCCCTCCTGGCCTCGAGCCAGCGTGAAATCCGAATCGTTGGAGGCGATTCCGGCATACGCCGCCAGGCCAAGAGCTACGATTACGGCCAAGGTTGGCAAAAGCCACGTGGGCAGACGGCGCGCGCGTAGGCGTTGACCACAGCCAGGACAGATGGAAAACCCTGAAGGCGCGCGAAAACTACAGTTGGCGCAATTGACATGAGAAGTACGCCGTAACTGACGCGCACCACAATGGGGACATATCTGAAGCCCATCATGCATGTGGGCTCCACAGCGTTTACAGTTCATGGATGATTCTCTTGGGCAGAAACCTTATCGGCAACGGTGGGGGCGACATAAACCCCTTCCCGTTACTTCAGGATCTGGTCACAGCTTGAGCAGCTTCTGTTTGCAGTGACCGGCTGAGCGAAATGATCTACCTGCTACAAGACACCATTTGGTTACGGTCCCAAAGGCGCGAGCCAATCTGGAAGCGGAACCGGCGATGCAAAGTCCTGATAGGTAATGAACACCATGAGACCAAGAAGCAAGACCATACCAGCCAGGTGGATGGCACCTTCCCAATTTGGGTCGACGCGGCGGCCGCGGATTTTTTCGATGAAAATGAACAACAATCGACCACCATCCAAGGCTGGGAGCGGAAGCAGGTTTGTGATCGCCAGTGCTGCGCTGAGAATACCCATTAACTGGAGAACAGGGAACCACCAGCCCGAGACGATGGTGGCTGAAATAGCTCCACTGGTCAAATCATAGATGGCTTTGGGCCCGACCGGGCGAGCCTCTGCCGGCGTGATGGTACCACGAATTATCATCGATGGCACCGAGAGCGTGAACTGAGTGAAGCGCACCGTATCCTCGACTCCCCGTTTCAAGGACTCGAGAACACCGAAGCGTTTGATTTCGGTTACAGGATAAATTGCTACGCCGATGGCGCCCTCGCCGGGCGGAGGATTGACACGCGGAACCAGGGTAACTTCCAGCATTGCCTCATCGCGTTGCACCAGCAATACTACCGGTTCTCCCGCGTGGGCATGGATGTACTGGCCCATGTCACCAGCGTGGCGCACAACCTCATCATCGATCTGGAAGATTCGATCATTGATCTGCAGTCCCGCCATTTGCGCAGGTGAACCAGGAGCGATCTCTTCGATTCGACCACCGGGTACAGGTTCCGGCCTGCCCAAAAAAAAGGAGAGGGCAAAGATAAAAACCGCAAGCAGAAGATTCATCGCCGGTCCGGCCAATAACGTCGCGGACCTGGCGCCGGCGGAGGCGTTGGCGAAGCTGCCAGGCCCTGCTGGCCCATCCTCGCCGCGCATGCGAACGAAACCGCCGAACGGAATAAAGTTCAAACTGAACAGGGTACCTGGATCGACCATCTCCACCCGACCGGCGCCCAGACTGGCGGCATGTTCAGGTTCTACGACCTGAACACTGGTAAGTAGTGCCTGGCCCTTTTTGTCCATCTCGTATTGAACTGTGACGAACGAATCGACCGTTATGTCCTGGGGAAGTTCGAAGCCACGGGGCACAACCAGGTTTTTTTTATCTACGACGAGCAGACCTTTGCCACGAAAGAGTTCCAGTGCTCGGGGTGGATATCCAAAGCCAAACTCCTCAGTTACAATCTTGTTGCGGCGAGCAACTAAAAAGTGACCGAGCTCATGGATAAAGACCAGGATGCTAAAAATTAATACAAACCCAACTATATTGACTATCGACATTTTCTCCTCATGGAACTGCGACACGAGGTCGCAATCGCGGGGATATTATAGTCGGAAGGGGCAAAACGCGCAAGGTTATTAATAGTTTGTAATAATTGGTCCCAACGATGTATGAAGGGATGACTTGGGTCAGGAGCGAATGAGTGTGCCTCCTGATCCCTCTTCTGCAAGCAGTGCGGCTCTCACGGCGCCCGGTCGCAAGCCAGACACCAGACGTACTTCAAGGCCGGGATGATCGGACACGAGGTGGCACATCTCCTCCACTTTGCTCAACATGCCTCCGGTTACATCCACACCGTGGGAGCCACCCAGGTGAGTACGCAATCTGGGTAGCGATGCCGGGTTGATCTCCGCCCACTGTCTGGCGTTGGCATCCAGGATTGGGTCGCTGGAGAAAACCCCGTCGACCGTGCCTGCCAGAACAATGCGTTCAGGGCGCAACCGAGGCACCAGCCAGGCAAACACCTCTTCCGTGGACGCAATGGTGCCGCCTCTGATTTTGTCTAACACTGTATCGCCATACACCAGAGGAATCAATCCCCTTTCCAACGCCATAGAGAGTACATGGGTCGGCCAGGCGACGATCTGTCCATCGTCGCACCAGGCTCCGGCTGATGGCTGCACAGACCACACGGGCAGGTTGGCCTGAAGAAATCGCTCGACCACAAGCCGATTGAGCCGGGCCGCGGCATCTGCTACCTCTGCAAAGCCCAACCACCCGACCTCGTCGCGCACACTATTTCGGGTACCGTAACGCCGGGCTGCAACATGACCAAAGGAACCGCTACCATGGCCCAATACCAGACTCAGATCGGGCGCCGCGTCCATCGCAGCGTGAATCTCATGGGCCAGCCGGCGGAGAACATCGGCGCGCGCGGTTTCAGGCCGGGTCTTATCTGTAATCAGTGAACCACCCAGTTTGAGGAAAACCAGGGTTGACCCGTCGTGGCTGGTTGCCTCGACATCAGTGCTCATGGATGATCTCTGGATTGTTGTTCATGGGCAAAAATCAGGCGGCAGGGCGGATCTCTATGTTGCTGTCGTCGACCAGCACCCAGTCGCCATTTTGAATCAGGGTAATCGCCACCTGATCTACCATGGGAATATCGGCAATCAAGGCGCCCACGGCAACGATAGCTTCGCTTTCGGCGTTTATCATTGCCACCGGTGCAACACCGTTGCGTGCCAATCGCAGGATAGTATAGGACCCCACCGTGCTTCCCTTGCCCGTGGGGAAGACCAGCACACGGTTTGCTACCGATTGTCCATGGAGCGGGTGATTTGCCTCAACCACGATTCCAGTTTCGGGGTCGATTCCGCCAAGGAAACCAATCGGTTCTGTGGAGACAAGCGCCTCCCCCTCAGCTCGACCACCCCGGATTACACGGCCGCTGGTTCGAGTTACATTGGTCATGGTGATGCTCCGGCCAAGTTGCTTGTACCGGCTGCAATTCTCAGCGTTTCTACTACGGTCTTATCTTGTTCGGGCAGGACAGTTCGCGGGTCCAGACAAAGGGTATCTTGCATGATGCGTGCCACGATCGGTGGATTTGCTGCCCGTAGCCGGGCGGCAAGGCGATCGGCGGGCAGGTCGGGCAGGGCCAGCAGGTGGGTGGGCAGCGTTTCCCCGGGCAACGAGCCTCCTCCAACCGTTGATTCGCCTGGCCAGACCGTGGCGGAAACACCTGCATCCTGTAACTGGGCAGCCCAGCTACCAGATCGACGGGCAATCTCACCGGCATCCATGGCAATCATTCGCCAGACGGGGATCTTCTCTGCCGCCTGGCCGCGCAGGTAGTGGGTGAGGGTAACCGAAAGCGCTGCCAGGGTCGTCTTGTCGACTCTGAGGGCGCGTGTCAGGGGATAGTGGCGAAGCTGGGCGATGGCATCTCGCTTGCCCACGATCAGGCCGGCCTGCGGGCCGCCCAACAGCTTGTCGCCGCTGAAAGTAACCAGGGTAGCGCCGGCTTCCAGGCTGTCCTGCACCCGCGGTTCGTAGGCAAGACCGAAGACTATGGTATCCAGCAGTGTTCCGCTGCCCAGATCATCTATCACGGGTATGTCTGTTTGGTGGCCCAGTTCGACGAGATCTTCCAGGCTCACCTCAGCCGTAAAGCCTATCTGCCGGAAGTTGGAGCTATGAACTCGCAACAGCACTGCCGTGTCTGGACCGATGGCTGCCTGGAAGTCGCGCAGATGGGTACGATTGGTGGTTCCCACCTCGATCAGGCGTGCCCCGCTGGTATTCAGAACGTCAGGGATACGGAACCCACCCCCGATCTCGACCAATTGACCCCGCGAGATAATCACTTCTTTTGCGCGGGCTAAAGCCATCAGACAGAGCAACACAGCCGAAGCGTTGTTGTTGATGACCAGCGCGTCCTCGGCGCCCGTCAGCTGGCATAAAAGATCGACAGCGTGAACGTATCTCGAGCCTCGCTGGCCTGTCCCCAGATCATATTCCAGATTGCTGTAGCCCGCCGCGACCATCTCCATTGCTGTTCTGGCTTCGTCGCTTAAAGGCGCGCGCCCCAGGTTGGTGTGGATGATGACCCCGGTGGCGTTGATTGCCGGTCGCAGGGTCGGCTCGGTGGTGGCGTGCAGGCGGGTCAGCAGGGTCTTGCCGAGCGTTGTCAGATCGGGACAAGCCTGACTCGTTTCGATCAATGTCTGACGGGTATCGTCCAGCAATTGCCGGGCCGTGCTTACGAGCAGGGCGTGGCCGAAGTCTTCCTCTGCTATTGCCATCTCTGGCAGCTGGAGGAGGCGGTCGATACTGGGCAGCTTGCGCAATTCCTTATGAGACACGGTATCCTCAAGAAATAGAAAAGCCCCCGGCCGATGCCGACCGACGGCCATCCATTTAGACTGGTGGGCGAAACAGGACTCGAACCTGTGGCCTCTTCCTTGTAAGGGAAGCGCTCTAGCCAACTGAGCTATTCGCCCATAGGTGCCCTGATTATACGCCGGTGGTGTGGGCCGTGTCAAATGATCGGGGATGCGGTTGAATTGCGAAACGCACTCCTCCACGGTATACTTAGAACATCAGTGCGACGAGCGAGGATGAAGAATTGTGACGGAGGTGATCGATGTGTGGACGATTTTCTATCTTTGCCGATCCCGACCGACTGGCCGAATGGTTTGATGCAGCGTTACCGGAGGAGGGATTGCGGCCCAGATATAATGCGGCCCCAACCCAGAAACTGCCGGTCATCACGAACGATGATAGCCAGGTTATTCAGCTATTTCGCTGGGGCCTCGTGCCTTTCTGGGCAAAGGGTCCAGGCATTGGGAATCGTTTGATCAATGCCCGATCGGAGACGGTAGCTGAGAAACCGGCCTATCGGGCCGCCTTCAAGCACCGCCGGTGCCTGGTGCTGGCGGATGGTTTCTACGAATGGCAGAAAACCTCCGGGGGCAAGGTTCCCATGCGGATTGTCCTGAAATCCGGGGACCCCTTCGCTTTTGCCGGACTATGGGAGACCTGGACACCGCCCGAGGGCGATCCACTTCGCACATTCACCATTATTACTACCACACCCAACGAACTGCTTGCGCCGATTCACAATCGGATGCCGGTGATTCTACAGAAAGAGCATGAGGCAATCTGGCTTGACGACGCGGCTGAACCGACAATCTGGCTTGATATGCTGCGTGCCTACCCGGCCGGTGAAATGACAGCCTATCCTGTGTCCACGCTGGTAAACCGGCCCGTCAACGATGATCCATCTGTGGTCGCGCGGGTCGAACGGGGGAGGTTGTTCTGATCGGCTGCCCAAACAATTGTGGAAGGTGCCGACCGAGCAAGACCGGCTGAAGCCTCGACTCCTTTTGCTCGGTCGGTGTTTTTTCTCCTGCTCAGGCCGGTCTGTGCGAAGCCTCCCGCAGCGCCAGCGGAGTGGGCCTGACCGAGCCTGACGTGACATTCAGCTCGCGTTGACAACCGTCAGGGGGATTGGGGTAAACACCAGGAAAAATACCAGGAGCGTGAAAATAGCGATCAGGCGCTCCGGAGTGGAAAGTTGGGTGATTTCGTCCAGGGGGGCGATCCGTACCCGGCCAAAGACCAGGATCAGCAGCAACCAGAGCAGCCAGCCGATCCAGAAGAACGCCAGGATTGCCATGGCTGCGATCACGATCCAGTAGACGTAGCCGGCAATGCGTTCTCCTGTCAGCGCCAGCAGGATGTGGCCACCATCCAGTTGACCGGCAGGGATCAGGTTGAGGCCGGTGACCAGTAAACCAGCCCATGCGGCAAATGCCACCTGGTGAATAAAGACATCCTCACCGCCGGCAGGCAGCAGGCGGCCAAAGACCAGGAACTTGAGGGCTGCATAGAGGATCGAGTTACCCTCCATCATGTAGTCGACGCCAATGGGTAGTGGCTCGATGCTACTGAGGCGAAGGCCCGCGATCAACAGGGGCACTGCAAGCACCAGGCCGGCAAGAGGACCTGCGACAGCAATGGCCAGAAGGTGGCGCCGATTACGCGGTGGCGCAGTCATGTTAATCACCGCACCCAGCGTTCCAAAGGGGCCAAGGGGCATGGGGATGAAATAGGGCAGGCTGACAGGGGTGCCCAGCCGGCGGGCAACCAGATAATGGCCGAATTCGTGGGCCGCCAGGATCGCCAGCAGGGCAGCTGCAAAAGGAATGCCATCGAGAAGATTGAGGTTTGTGCCGGTCAGGCCATCGACCATTTGAGCGCCGGCAAAGAGACAGGATAACAGGGTGAAAAAAAAGAGGGCAGCGGCTACGCCAATACGCTGGTTTGCTTTTTTAAGCTGACCAGGAATTGCAAGCACAACCTCGCCCTGCTTGTCCTCGTCCTCGCGCAACAGGGGCGTAAAGCCAAGGGCATGAAAGCGATCAAACAGATAGGAAAAGGCTGCTTCCGATGGCAATAACAGGTGACCGCGAAACCGGATGACATGCCGCTGAAGTTCGTCTTCTCTCCGGTTGACGCGCAACAAGGGGTTTGCGATGGTCTCGACGTCCTCGGTGACGTCGTCAATGGCCATCACATCGTCGACAGTCGCGCGCAGGGCGCGAACCTGGAGAACTGTGGGTTCAGTCTGTGATTCCATGCTCATGTAAGCAGATCAGGCAATGGCACCGGATCAACGGCTGACTTGCGCACGGCAGATATCAAGCCGTATAATGTCATCCACCGACCGCTGTCGGAAGACCGCTGACCGCCGACCGCGGCTCGATTCTTGCTGAAAAACAACTGCCAGTTTTTTTCCTGACACATTGTACGGCAGTTTCAGGTGCAGCGCAATTTGATACACCGCCGCGCTGAATGAACCGCCGACGTGTCCCGAGCGTGTCGAGGGGCGCAGCCGAAGGGAAAACGCTGATCGATCCAAATAGAATCAGCGAGAATCTGCGCCGGAGGTGTGCGTGAATCAGCGGTGAAAAGAAAAGAGCATGACCGCAGATGACGCTGATATACGCTGATAAACGCAGATCAGGCCTCAGAAAAGATCAGAGAAGATCGGCGACCTCTGCGCCGAAGGTCTGCGTAATCAGCGTTCCTCGTGGCTTGTCCAGGTTAGGAGAGGGATGCTGTTGACGATCAGACGCTCTCGTACAAATGGGTTCCGTTGGTTCATATGGATGACTATAGCCGCTTTTCTAGTCGGTATCCTGCTTGCAATTCGCGTTGAAGCGGCCCATTCGCCAGTTGATCCCACTCCTGCCGGCGGTCTGGCGTTTCCGGCGCTGGAGTGGTATACCGAATGCGCCGATTGTCCGAGAAACATGTTTCAGGTGGGGGATCGCAGCCTTCGGCTGGACTCGCAGGGCCATCCCCATATCGCGTATGTTGGCGATCACGTGTACTATGCGTATTACAATGGGACGACATGGCATCGGGAGATAATTGCAGGTGCCCCTGGCAGCATCTATGAATGGTACCAGGCGCCGGCATCGCTGGCTTTGGACAACGCCGACAGTGCCCATATTGCCTACTTGGACTCGACCAGCAGTGCCCTCATGTATACCAAAAAGGTGGGTGACTCATGGCAAACCCAGACTGTGAGGGTAGCGGCACCGGGGGAAAAGATCTATTACGACACGACTCTGGAACTTGATAGCGGTGGCAAGCCCCATATTGCCTATAGCAATCATGGGATCCTGGAGTATGCGTCATGGACCGGCACGCATTGGCAGATCCAGGTCGTGGACCGAAGCGGGTGGTCGGAGATGTTCATTTCCCTGGCATTGGATCACACCGACCGGCCTCATATGAGTTACTACATGGTCAACCACCTTGGCTCGCACATGAAATATGCCACCTGGTGGGTTGATCGTTGGTTGCACTTTACCGTTGATCGCGCCGAATACCTGGGGGAATTCAACTCCATCGCGGTGGATAGCGGGGGACTCCCTCACATCAGTTATCTCGATACCACCGGCGAACGCCTGAAACACGCCTGGTGGATCGGTGGTGGATGGCACATTGAGGTGGTGGACGAGGCAGAATGGTGGGGCGGTTTCGCCTCGGTCGCCATCGACAGCCAGGATCGACCCCATATCAGCTATGCGACCCGGCAGAATGAAGGAAGGATCGCATCCTGGGATGGCAGTGGATGGCAGATCGATACGTTCGAGCAATCGATCTGGTACTCGTCCCTGGCCCTTGATAGCAATGATGAGCCCCACATTATGTATTTTGGCTGGCAGGATTCGCAGCTGCGTTATTCCCGGAGGATCGAAGGGCAGTGGGAACGACAATCGTTGGACAGCGTTGGCAAAGCTGGCCGGTATCCCTCCCTGGAATTGGATAATGCAAATGGCCCAAGCCTGGCTTACATCGATTTTGGGTCAGATAGCCTCAAATTCACCCAGCGCGACAACGGCCACTGGCAGGTCGAGACCGTCGCACCGATCGGCAGTGGTGGTGGGCACTCTGACCTGGCGTTGAAGCTGTCTGGTGTGCCATTCATCAGTTACTACGACAGCAGCAACGGTGACCTGATGCTGGCCCGCCGTGAAAACGACCATTGGCTATCGGAGATCGTGGATTCCGGGGGAACCGGCGGCAATGTTGGCACTTACAGTTCTCTGGCCCTTGACCTCCTCGGTGATCCCCACATCAGCTACTATGACGAAATCGGGGGTGTTTTGAGATATGCTCGTCGTGCGGCTGGTGCCTGGCAGATCGAGATCGTTGATAACAATGGCGACGCCGGTCTATACACTTCGTTGGCTTTGAACGGTGCCGGACAGCCTCATATTGCCTATTACGATCAAAGAAACGGTGACTTGAAATTAGCGGTCCAGGCCGCGGGTGTCTGGTCGATAGAGGTGGTGGATGGCCAAGGGGACGTTGGTTCCTTCAGTTCCCTGGCGCTCGACAGTTCGGGTGAGCCTCGAATCAGCTACTACGACGCTGGTGCCGGCGGTCTGAAATATGCGCGGCGCGATGGCGGCGCCTGGTATACGGAGACCGTCGATTCTGTCGGTCTCGCGGGGCAGTACACCTCGCTGGCGCTGGATGTGGAGGACCGGCCCCATATCAGCTATCACCAGGGGTCGTTTGGCGGCGCGCGATATGCCCGACTTACAGAGAGTGGCTGGCAGATTCAGGAGATTGCCAACGGTTGGCGGATGGGAGAAGGAACCTCCCTTGCTCTGGACAGTGCAGGATACCCCTGTATCGCTTTTCATGATGGAGAGAACCAGGACTTGCTGGTGACTGCCGGGCAGCCCGTTCGTGCCTTCCTCCCGTTGGTCTCTTTTTCAGGTTCCCAACCGGGACAAGCCAGAGGAACGCTGATTACGCAGACCTTCGGCGCAGATTCACGCTGATCTTTTTTGTGATTGATCTGCGATCATACTTCGGCTTCGCTCAGCACAAGTCTGCGTTGATCCTTCGGCTACGCTCACCGTCACGCTACGTCAGCACGTCAGCACGTCAGCAGACGATGCGTGAGCTAGACGATGCGTGAGCTAGACGATGCGTGAGCTAGACGATGCGTGAGCCAGGTAGCGAGCGCTCCGTGAGGTGGTGCCCCGGCGCAGTGAGCGGCTGTTGTCGACGGGAGGATCAACGTGCTGAACAGGGTTTGTGCGTTTCCGCCAGGACCTGAGTTCAGTTCGTTCGAGCGGCAATGGTGATTTTTCTCGAATGGGGGCAGAAAAAGGGAGGCTCTGGAAAATACGGAATCAACGCCTGGATGGAAGAAGCATTTCCAGGATCAACTGGGCTGCTGCCTTATCCAGCGGCTCATTGTTGCTGCCGCACTTGGGACTCTGGATGCAGCTTGGGCAGCCATCATGGCAGGGACAGCGGGCGATGACCTCCCAGGTTGCCCGCCAGAGATCAGGCAACTGTTTGAAGCCTTGCTCGGCGATTCCCACGCCGCCGGGAAAGCCGTCATAGATGAACACCTGGGGCGCATCGGTATCCGGATGGCGCGGCGTGCTCAGTCCACCGATGTCCCACCGATCACACATCGCGAAAAGAGGTAAAATTCCGATGGCAGCGTGTTCGGCGGCATGGATGCCTCCCAGAAAGTCAAGCCTGCGGCGAGCACAGGCCCTGATCATTTCCGGTGACAGGTCCCACCAGAGGGCCGCTGTCTCGAATGTGGTTGCGGGAAGTTCCAGCATTTCCTCACCGAGAACCTCCTCGGTGTAGTGGCGCAGTCGCCGGTAGCCGATGACCTGGGATGTTGTGCGCACTTGCCCAAAGTAAGCGTTTCCCCCGGGGATGGCGCGGTGGGCCAGTGAGCGAAGTATCCGTACGTCACTCCATTCCCTTGGCTGGGTGTAGTAATCAACCTCGACAGGTCGCACAATGGCAAAACCCTGGTCCGCGTCGAAGCGGGTGACCAGGTAGCTCTCTCCCTGGTGCAGGTAGATGGCGCCGGGATGAACCCGTTGCGTTGCGCTGCTGGCTTCAATCTCTTCCAGTGTTCTGTGGTTGTTGGCCTCGTTGAGGATAGCAAAACGGGATCCGCCGATGGATCGAAGGTTTACCTTTTCGGCCGGATAATCGTTGCCATTGTAGGCCCATCGATCCCCCTGGAAACTGAGCCTTCTCGTTTGCTCCAACTCAACCATGGCAGGCACGAATCCGGGACCAAAGAGGGCTTCATCGTCGAAATGCCCCGGCGAGGCAACATTGGTCAACGGTACCTCATGGGCCGCGCAGGGCAAGTGACGAGCGAGGACATAGACGTTGTCCGGGTCGATCAGGGCATGTTCGTGGGGCCGGCCGAATAGCTCCTCCGGGTGACGCATGAAATACTGGTCAAGCGGGTTATCAAGCGCGATCAGAATGGCCAGCGAGGGTTCATTCCCTCGTCCAGCCCGTCCAGCCTGCTGCCAGAGGCTGGCAATGGTGCCTGGATAACCCACAAGCACAGCAGCATCCAGGCCACCGACATCGATACCCAGTTCCAGCGCGTTGGTTGCCGTGACCCCCAGTAGCTCGCCCGAAAAGAGGTCTCGCTCGATTTTTCGTCGTTGTTCGGGGGTGTAGCCTGCCCGGTAGGCCGCGATCCGGCTTGACAGGCTTTCATCGCCTTTAGCGGACCTGCGCCGGATTCCCCTGGTCTTGCCTTCCGGATTCTGGCCTTTCTTCAGCTCCTCCCGGGCGTAACGAAGGATCAACTCGGCAACCTTGCGCGCCCGTGTGAAGACAATGGTTCTGGTCTGGTTGCGTACCAGGGCTGAGAACAGATTGGTGGCCTCGCTGTTAGCACTGCGACGGGCTGTCCTGGCTTTGTCAATAAGGGGTGCATTCCAGAGTGCGAAACTGCGCGGACCCTGGGGGCTGCCATCGTCATCGACCACAACGCCCTCGACCCCGGTGAGCCCCAAAAAGTGTTGTGCCGGGTTGGCGATGGTTGCGCTGGTAGCGATGAATTGGGGTTCGCTGCCATATACGGCACAGACTCGACGCAACCGGCGCAGCACACAGGCTACCTGCGAACCAAAGACTCCCCGGTAGGTATGAGCCTCGTCCACCACAACGTATCGCAGATTGCGCAAGAAACTTCCCCACAGGGGATGATTGGGTAAAATCCCGAGATGGAGCATGTCGGGATTGGTGAGGATGATCTGGCCCGACTTGCGCAGCCGTCCCCGGCGACTCTGGGGTGTGT
Source organism: Chloroflexota bacterium (assembly GCA_034717495.1). Classification (NCBI taxonomy): domain Bacteria; kingdom Bacillati; phylum Chloroflexota; species Chloroflexota bacterium. The sequence continues at coordinate 68,567 of JAYELL010000101.1, forward strand.
CGCCGTCGTAGGTGCCGACCGTGACAGGCAAGGAGGTGGTCCCTCGACCTCGCTGACCTTCGATGGCGCAGCCTAACTCTCGCAGTGCCCTTAATTGATCCTGGGCCAATGCCTTGGTGGGATAGAGATAAAGGGCTCGGGCGGTAGGCCGTTCCAGAATGGCTTCCAGCACGGGCAGGTTGTAGCCCAGGGTCTTGCCGCTGGCAGTTGCGGTGACGAGAATCAAATGCTGGCCCGACTGGGCGGCGTTTATCGCCTGTGCCTGGTGGGTAAAAAGGCGAGTGATTCCCTGGGCTTCCAACTGCCGCTTAAGGACTGGATGCAGCGGAATGGTCAGCTTTCCGTATTTTGCCCCCCGTCGCGCAACCTGTTCCAGGTGAACAATCTGGCTCTGGTAGAAGGACTGGCGACGCAGGTCCCTGAGAAAGCTGTTGACGTTCACGTTACTCAAACAGGTATCGCAGCATGATGCTGTGGATGATCTGCTCGATGGGGGCCCTGTCGTCGGTCAGGACCGGACCATCGGTGTTGGCAGGTCTGGCTGTGGTGGCGGAGCGACGAATCATCTCTGCCAGAAGAGGCTGTGCTGATGGATCGATGGCGGCCGCGTTGGCCTGGAAGTCGGACAGCGTTGTTGGCTGTACCGTTGCTACCAACAACGAGTTGCCCAGGGCAAAGCCCTCGGTCGACTCGTCAATCACATACACCGAAGGGAATACCTGGCCCATAGTCGATGCCAGCGCATTGACCAGCCTGTAGTCGTCCTGGCTGCGAGCGGCATTTACTGCGATGACACCGTCCTCTTCCAGGTGTTCCCGCGCTAACCTGAAGAATTCCACCGTAGCCAGCTGGAAGGGGATGTATGGGGGGCGATACGCGTCCACTGCGATGACCGAATAGCGTTTGTCGGGCGGCTGGGCCATGAGCCATGTTCTTCCATCTGCGGCAACAGCATCAATGTTTGGGTAGTCGCCCAGGTGAAAGTAGTCGTAGGCGGCCTGGACGATGTCAGGATCCAACTCAACACCGTCGATGGGGATCGGTCCATACACTTTGCTATACAGCTGAGCCGCGGTGCCACCTGCCAGTCCAACCAGGTACATACTTGTCACCGAAGCTGTGTCAGCGGGTTGCGGATTTGCCTCGCGTTGAGCAAACAGGGGTGCCACGAGAAAATAATCCCAGATACCATTGCTCAGAGCCGATTGGGGGTGGTAGACAGAGTGAAGGCCGATTCCTTCATTCAGCTTGAGCCAGGTTTCCGATCCCTTCTGCAGAACCTGATAATAGTTGTACAGGGACTCCCCTTCGTGCACCAGGCCCTTCGATGGTTTGACTGCGCCCTGGCTACTTAACCATGTCAACAGGATCAGAAGCGGCAGGGCCAGAAAGAAGGGTGCAGCGCGGCGTCCTTTTTCCAGAAACAGCCCGATCAAGGCGACCGCTGCCAGGAGTCCTGCCAAAAGAATAAAGGTCAGCCGGGTACCGATGGACGGGATCAACACCAGGACGGGCAAAAAAGTGCCGGTCAAGCTACCCACGGAACTGAGTGCATAGAGACGCCCCACTGTCTGTCCGCTGGTCTCCACATCGGATACCGCCAGGCGGGCAGCGAAGGGAGAGACGATACCCAGCAACAGGGTTGGAAAGCTGAAGAGCAGGAAGATCGATACCGCTGCTGCCAGGAGCAAGCCTGCGCTCACGTTCTCCAGGTTCAGGCTGCTGAGGGCTGCTCGCTGCAGGATGGGGCGGGATGCCACTGGCACCAATGCTACCAGGAGGGCAGCAACCAGACAGATGGTGTACAGCAGCGTGGCACTGGGGCGCCGGTCGGCCAGTTTGCCTCCAATCCAATACCCGACGCTGAGACTGGCCAGTATCAGGCCTATCAGCGCAGTCCAAACGAGGATCGAATTGCCAAACCAGGGATCCAGTAACCGGGCCGCGGTGAGTTCCAGTCCCAATGTCACCAGGCCGGCCACGAAGACCAGCAGGTTCAGATAGCCTGGATGGCGAATGGAGATCGAGGACACAGAGGACATGGCGTTGAATAGAACGATGGGCTTCGGGTTGAAACGGTGGGTCCTGCGCGAAGTTTAGCACACATGATCGGGTGCGTCAAAGCTGGTTGCTTTCCGCTGGCGATTGACTTTCACGCCATGCGAGAGTAGAATAGGCTGCTTGCCTCTGCGTTTAACGCCAGGCAAGTTGCTGTGATAATGGGGTGGAAATCCAATATCGAGGTGTTTGTACATGTTCAAACGCGTAGTGTTAATCCTTATCGTTCTGGGCTTGCTGCTCTCTGAATCGATGACCGGTGCAAGCCGTGTCGCTGCAAATACGTTCAAGGGTGATCCCTCTTCAGCGCTTATCTCGAATGGCACTGATCCCCTTCGATTATACCATGATTCCAACGGTATTACCCTGGAATTGAGACTGCCCGACTATCACATTACCGAGATCCAAAGAGAAGGCGAAACCTTCCATCAGATCGTCGTGGCCAGCGAGGATTGGGTCCAGTCAAACACGCCAGGCGCTCCGCAGATTCCAGAACGCAATCTCCTTCTGGCGGTACCTGCCACGGGCAATATCGCGCTGGAGGTGCTCGATGCACAATGGCAGGAGGTGGCGGGTACCTTTCACCTGCAATCAGCCGCACAATATGGCCTTGACGCTGCAGGTGACCAGGAAGAGCAATCTCTGAAAGCTACCTGGGACCTGGACCCGGCCATCTACAACCAGTCGAGGTGGACGCCACAAAAGAGCGCCGAGATAACACGGGAAGGCCACTGGCGTGGTTTTCGTTATGCAGGTTTGGCCCTGCGGCCCTTTCAATTCAATCCCGTTGAGGGGAAGGTGCGGGCTTTGTCGACGCTCACGGTTCGGCTTTCATTCTCGATGCCTCAGCCATTCGAGATTGACGAGCCCGCGGCGGATCCCCTGTTCGATCCGATTCTCGCAGCCACATTTGCCAACTTTGATCAAGCCTTGCAATGGCGAAGCCAGACTGTATCTCCGATTTCGGTGCCGGGAATCCATCGAGGCTCCGGCGCCGGTGGGCCATGGGTGAAAATCATGGTGGACAGCGATGGTTTGTACCGCGTCACCTATGGAGACCTCGTAGATGCGGGCATATCCAACTTGACACTCGACTCGCTGAACCCGCAGACATTTCGGCTGTATGATGATAGCCTCGAGCAGGATATCAGCGTGCTGGGGCAAGGTGATGCCAGCTTTGACCCTGTTGACGAAATCCTATTCTACGGAGGGCGCAACAGGGAAAAGCTGAGTAGCGATGACAACGTCTATTGGCTCACGTGGGACGGGCAAGCTGGCCATCGAATGCTCGAGGTCTCTGGCACCCCACAATCGGCCGCGCCAGCCAATACGCTCTTGACAACCCTGCACGTCGAGGATAACACACTCTACAAACAGCAGCGGCCCTTCATCGGCTGGCTGGAGCCCATGGTGTACGACCATTGGTATTGGCAGCACGTTGAGATAAGCAAAACTATCTCGATGGATAACCTGGCTGTAGACACCAGTTCCCCGTTGAGTGCCACCCTGTCCGTATGGATGGCAGGGGACAGGAGAGACGCGGGCAATTACATAGTCGATTTCGAGGTCAATGGCCAGGATGCGGGAAGCATGGCATGGAGTAGCACAAAAGTGCTCACCGGCACCCATGCCATTCCGGTCGGATCACTGACCGACGGCAGCAACGATCTCTGGCTGGCTCCTCGTATTCTCGGTTTCCCGGCCTGGGAATATACCGTTTGGCTGGATTGGGTCAAACTGACCTATCCCTACGATGGGCGTTATCTGCCAGGAAGCCCTTTCGGCAATCCGACTCCTGGTACCTGGCTCTATCAACTGACGGACGTTCCGGAGTCCGCCCCATGGATTCTCAACCTTGCATCGGCAGACCAGCCACAGAAGATACTGGGAGCCCAGGCTGTTCCTGCAGACAGCGGTTTCACACTGAGTTGGCAGGTGACATCGGCGGCCGAGGATCGTTTCCTGGTGGTGCCGCCGGCGGAAATCCGTTCACCTGGCGACATCCAGGTATACAGCGATGCCGGGCTATTGAATCCTGATCAACAGGTTGATTATCTGATGATTTCCCATGGTGATTTGATTGGCTCTGCCCAACCGCTGGCGGATCAACATTCGGCATCAGGGCTTTCAGTGGCCTTGATCGATGTACAGGCTATCTACGATATCTTCAGCGATGGCTCGGTGTCTGCCGAAGCGATTCGGGATTTTCTGGGCTATGCCTACGACAACTATCAATGGCCGCCCCCGGCCGCAGCTCTGCTGATCGGCGATGGCACTGTCGATTTTCGCGGGTATCAGTTTGCCAGCTATGGGCACGCCAATCTCATTCCGCCGTACATGGGTGGTTTCGACTTCTGGGGTGGGGCAACACCTTCGGACAATGCCTATGTCTGGTTGGAGGGGGATGACGTGCTCGGTGAGATGCTGATTAGCCGTTTGCCTGTCAATAACCCTGCGCAAGCCAACGTGGTCGTCGACAAGATCCTCAACTATCCCTCGAGTTTTCCTGCCGGTCGGGCGTTGAGCACCTTCTGGGTGGCCGACAACCCTGATAGCGAAAACCCGCTTCATGGCACACAGTTCCATCTGGCGAGCGAGGAAACCCTGGCCGAGCTTGCCCCGGAGTTCCAGGTTGATCGCGCTTACTTCTGCGATCCCGCTGTGAATACCTGCACGGGTGATTCCTGGATCTACACCGACGTTCCCACCATTCGCACGGCCATCCAGGAAGGCATTAGCGAGGGACATGCATTCCTGCATTTTTCTGGGCACGGTAGTATTGGTACCTGGGCCGTTGAAGCGATATTCCGCAAAGGCTATGTCAGCCAGTTGAGCAACGGTGACGCATTGCCGTTCATGCTGATTTCCTCCTGCACCAACGGTTACTTCGCCGATGCGCGCTGGGACGGCCTGGACGAAACGATGTTACGCACCGAGGATAAAGGCACCGTGGGTGGTTTCGCGGGCACAACCTTTGATACTTTGACTCCTCAGACAGCGGTTTCGAAATATTTCCTCCGGGCTGTGATGAACGATGGTATCACTCAACCGGGACCCGCGTCGGCTGTGGCGAGGGCCAAAACATACGTCCAATTTCCAGGCAATGAAGGAGAATTCACGGCAGTAGGGCACAATCTATCCGGCGATCCCTTGCTCTATTTGATCAGCCCCGAGAGCTGCATCGAGGGAGATCTGGATTGCGATGGCGATATCGATATCGTCGACGTGCAAAGGGTAGCCGCAGTTTGGAACAGCACCGCATGGCAACCTGGATTCAATCCCCGAGCCGATCTGGTGAGGGATGGCCGGATCACTGTGGAGGATATGGCTGCCATCAGTGCTCTCTGGCAGACGACTTTCAGAAGACCGCAGACGACTTTCAGAAGACCGCAGACGACTTTCAGAAGACCGCAGACGACTTTCAGAAGACCGCAGACGACGGACGGCAGACCGCTTCCAGAGGACGGCGACACGGTGACACGGTGACACGGCGACACGGGGACACGGAGACACGGCGACACGGTGACACGGCGACACGGCGACACGGCGACACGGAGACACGGAGACACGGTGACACGGCGACACGGTGACACGGTGACACGGCGGTCAGATTCCAGAAGACCGCAGACGACGGACGGCAGACCGCTTCCAGAGGACGGCGGTCAGAGGGAATAAGGTGAAGGTTGCAATTCTCGGCAGGTACCCGGTAAACGGCCGTCGCGTAGCTGGTGGACCAGACGCTGTGGTGTCACAGCTGGCCAGTGGACTACAACAAATGGCGGACGTGGAAGTCCATGTCGTTACGCTTTCCAGCCAGGTGCCGGAAGATGCGTTTTTTGAGCGGGATGGCATATGGGTCCATTCGATCCGGCCACGCCGGCTACCTCGCTGGACCATGCTTCGGCTAAATGCCCGCGCGCTGGAGCAGGCGCTGAAGGCTATTGCCCCTGATGTCGTTCATGCTCACGATGCAGGGACATATGCCGATGCGGCCCTCGCCAGCGGTTATCCGGCGGTGATCACCGTGCATGGCGTGATCCAGCGGGAGGCGGAGCTCAGTCGCGAGTACGGCATGAATTGGAGGGAACGGCTCAGCTGGGCGTATGAGGAGCGCTATGAGCGACACTGCCTGGGCAGGGCGCAGGACGTCATCGCTATCAGCCCCTATGTACAGGACTTCTACCAGCCCTTCACCCCGGCCCAAATGCATCTGGTCGAAAACCCGGTTGCAGATCTCTTTTTTCACCTGCCCGATCGCACGGAACCTGCGACGATCCTCTGCGCAGCACGCATCATTCACCGGAAAAACATCCTGACACTGTTGCAGGCCTTTGCTCAGGTGCATGCCGAATTTCCGCAGGCACGCCTTCGTTTGGCCGGTGAAACGCGGTCGCAGCCAGAGTATGCTGAGACATGCCGGCAGTTTGTGCAGACCCATGGCCTGCAGAATGCTGTTTCCTTTCTTGGCTGGCTTGAACAGGATGCCATCCAGGAGGAATACAGCAAGTGTGGTTGCCTGGTGTTGGTATCGTGGCAGGAAACGGCGCCGGTCTCCATTGAACAGGCTATGTCCGCCGGCAAGGCTGTTATCGCCAGCGATGTGGGCGGTGTTCGTTATCTGCTGGTCGATGGCCAGGCAGGGATTTTGGTTGATCCCGCAGATGTGGACGCGCAGGTTGCCGCGTTTCGTCGGGTGCTGACGGACGCTACGTTGCGGGCGACTTTGGGCAAGGTCGCCCGGGAGCAGGCGTTGAATCGTTTTCACCCTGAAGTGGTCGCCCGGCGCACGCGAGCTGTCTACGAGACCATGATGGAGCGGCAAGGCTCCGGGAATCATTAGCAGGTCATGGCTACAAGGGACAGCCGGACACCTTTGCGTGTTGCCCTCCTGTGCCATTATCCCGATGATGCGGATGCCCCTGCGGGTGGCGTCTGGGCGGTAGGCCGCAACCTGGCAGCGGGTTTGGTGTCGGCCGGCGCGCAGGTTCATGTCATTCGATACCTGCCGGTAGGCGGATCGCAGGATCCAGCCGTACGCGTGACCGGCAGATCACCATTATTTATCCACTCCATCGAGATTCCCCGTCGGAGTCGCCTTCCCTTGCGCCGAGTCGCTGCCGTACCTCTCCTGCAGAGGGAGCTTGATGCAGTTCGCCCCGATGCTATTACGGCCCACGAATCTGAGTACGGTTTGGCAGCCTTGCGCAGCGGCTATCCAGCGGCAGTCACGATTCACGGTATCCCTCGCCAGGAGTTTCGCTCCTACTCCGACTGGAAACGTCGCCTTGATCTGGGGTTGACCATCTGGCAGGATTGGATCATGGTGCGCAAGGCGCGGCACATCGTGGCGATCAATAACTACGCGATGGCGCAATATCGCCGGCGGACCCGGGCCCAATTTCACCGCATCGACGTTCCGATTGGCGACGTCTTTTTTGATGTACCCGTCCGGGATCCGGATCCCCATGCGCTGTTGATGGTTGGAGGCATGAGTGAACGCAAGGATCCCTTGACCCTGTTGCGGGCACTCTCCATGTTGCGACTCAGAGTGCCAGGTGTTCGCTTGCGGATTGCAGGCCGGCAACCATCGGGGGATTTCAAGATCAAAGTGGACCGGTTTATCCGGGACAACGGGTTGGAAGATAGTGTTCAATTCATTGGATCGCTCAATCAACCTGAGTTGGCGCTTGCTTACACGGCGAATGCGATCACGGTGATGAGTAGCCGGCAGGAGACCTCTCCCGCTGTGTTGATGGAAGCCATGGCGGCCCGCAGGCCTGTTGTGGCCAGCGAGGTGGGTGGCGTTGCCGAGATCGTGGCGCAGGGTGAAACCGGCTTTACAACGTCTGCCGGAGATGCCGCGTCCATGGCGCTTCGACTGGAGGAATTGTTGAATGATCCCGAGCGGGCGGCAGCCATGGGCATGCGGGGACGCGAGGTTGCCGAAAGTCGCTATCGGCGCGGTCGGGTTGGTGAAGCCTACGTGCGGTTGTTGTCCCACCTGGCGGCCACGTGGTGATCGGTGGGAGGACACACGGGCAGGGACATATGGGCGGGGACACACATGGGCAGGAACACACATGGGCAGGGACACATGGGCAAGGGACACATGGGCAGGGACACATGGGCAGGGACACATGGGCGGGGACACATGGGCGGGGACACACATGGGCAGGGACAAGCCCCGCCCCTACTTGCTGGCGGCAGGACGTTCGTGTTATAATCTTCACAACGCGTTTTCCCGTATGCGCCTGACCTGGACTTTCGCTACGGATTTTCCGCAATCATTTTTCCCTTCATTCAATTTGTGGTTAATCTGCCAGTTTTTTGAACCTTTTCGTGTTGTGAACTGTATAAGAAAAGGACCTGTAATTGCTCGAATGCGTTCTGTGATTGGAGAATGGCCTTGCATGAAGATGGCCAACTGATCCAGCAGGTACGAAACGGCGATTTGCGAGCCTTCGAGACTCTGTATAATAAGTACAAGGGTCAGGTTTATCGGACTGCGCTCGCTGTCACCAGTGATCCTGGCGCTGCTGAAGATATCCTCCAGGATTGTTTCCTGCGCGTGCATGCCAATATCGATCGCCTGGATGGCTCGGTGCCCATCTCACCCTGGCTTCATCGGGTGACGGTGAACCTTGCTTACAACCTTGTGGCTAAACGAAAACGGCGCGCAGGGTCTCTGGAAGGGATAATCGAAACCCTGAAGGCCGGCATCGTGGACTCGCCCGATCGATTCGTCGAAGATGCCGAAGTCCGCGACAGGGTACAGGCGGCCATCGATACGCTGAGCTTCAATCAACGGGTCGTGGTGACCCTGTTTTATCTCGGTGAATTCAATCTGGAGGAAATTGCCTATATTCTGGATTGTCCCGTAGGAACCGTGAAGTCGCGATTGCATTATGCTCGCAACAAGCTGCGCGTTCAACTGGCGGGACAGGCCGACGTTTTGTCCGGGGTAATGCTATGAGCATGGGTGAGCGAAAAACGTCTCAAGCGCACGCCGGTGAAGAGATACTTGACGACCTGATACGGGTTGAGCTTCAAGCCCGCGCATCGGGTGCGAAGCCACCTGACCGCATTTGGGAAAGCATCTCATCCCAGGTTGCTGCGGGGCCGTCACCGGTGCGGCGACGGCCCCCGGCCTTTGAATTGAACCGGGTCGTGGCCCCGTTGGTCCAGGGATTGACAGCGGCTATCGTGTTGCTCCTGTTGGGATTCAGCATTGGCCCCAACCTTTGGGTCCAAACCTATCAGTTTGCTACCGGCCGGGAAATCACGCCGACCAGTGTGGCACCCTCTGTGGATGTCACGGCCGTGCCTGAGATAGCAGAATCCTCCCGGGTGTTGACCACCGGGTCGGGCGCTGATATGCTCAGCACGGGTGTATTGCTGCGCATTCAGGAGCCGCAAGAATCGCCTGAGGCAAGGGCGCCGACTCAGGCCAATTATCCGGAATTGGATCCTTTGCTTGCCAAGCGGCACGGTGCGGCCGTAGCGCCCATAGAAATGGTGGTTGAGGATAGAGGTCTTGCACAATAGGTATGTTTGACAAGCCATTGTGTCTGTGATAGTATAATCATCTGTTATTGCAGGGTTTTCCTGTGTCAAAACCTTCGAATAGCTGGGTCGAGCGCTTGTCCGATTGTACAAGTTGTCGGCGGGAAATCCTATTCATTATCTCACTACTGAAGCAGTATTCGCATAGCCTAACTTCTTTAATGCATGAGTGTCTCGCACATCCTTGCTGCCAGTCTTCGTGGCGCGTCGACGATATGTTGTCGATGCTTGCCTCAATACCCCACCCAAGCAACAGAATGAGACTCGTGATTCCGCTCAGGAGGCCTGCATGGGAACTTTGTTGGAAGTGAAGGATCTGCGCACCCAGTTCTTCACTCAGGACGGTGTTGTCAACGCGGTCAATGGGATCTCTTATACGCTGGATGAGGGCGAGACCCTGGCCATCGTCGGCGAAAGTGGCTGCGGCAAGAGCGTTGGAGTCATGTCTCTTATCAAGCTCATTCCTTCCCCGCCCGGCCGTGTCGTGGGAGGCGAAGTCTGGTTTGATGGCCGTGATCTGTTGCAGCTGGACGATGACGAGATCCGGCAGGTTCGCGGCAACCGCATTGCCATGATCTTCCAGGATCCCATGACCTCACTCAACCCGGTGTTGACGATCGGGCGTCAAATTTCGGAATCGTTGCAGCTGCACCTGGGGATGGATCGCCAGCAGGCACGAAAGCGCTCCGCCGAACTCCTGGAACTGGTAGGTATTCCTGGAGCGGAAAATCGGCTTGATGACTACCCTCACCAGTTTTCGGGTGGCATGCGCCAGCGTGTCATGATCGCGATGGGTCTGTCGTGCAATCCGCAGTTGCTGATTGCCGATGAGCCGACAACCGCGCTGGACGTGACAATCCAGGCGCAGATCGTGGATTTGGTCAAAAAGCTGAAGGAAGATATCGGCATGGCCGTTATCTGGATCACCCACGATCTGGGCGTTGTGGCAGGTCTGGCCGAACGGATGCTTGTCATGTACGCTGGCTTCATCGTGGAAGAGGCGGACGTGAACGCCCTGTACGGTGATCCCCGGCACCCCTATACGATCGGCCTTCTGGGCTCCCTGCCCCGTCTGGATGCGGATCGACCGGAGAAGCTTGAGTCGATCGACGGCCTGCCGCCCGATTTGATCGACCTGCCCAAGGGATGCCCCTTCTATGCTCGCTGCGACTACCGTCTCGATCGTTGCAGGGACGACAACCCGCCGCTGGAGACGGTTGACCGCAATCATAAGGTGGCTTGTTGGGTGGATGTGAAGAGGGAGTCGCCAAATGGCCGATAATAATGGAAAGAACGGCGATAACGGAGTTCTTCTCCGTGTCGAAGATCTGAAAATGCACTTCCCCATTACATCGGGGATCGTTTTTCAACGAACCATTGGCCATGTCAAGGCGGTGGATGGGCTTAATTTTTACATCCGACAGGGTGAGACCCTGGGGCTCGTGGGCGAATCAGGCTGTGGGAAATCCACCACAGGGCGTGCCATCCTGCAACTCTACCGGCCAACCGGTGGCAAGGTATACTTCGACGATCAGGACCTGACGGTGATGAAGGGGGAGGACCTGCGGCAGCAGCGGCGGCGCATGCAGATGATCTTCCAGGACCCCTATGCCTCCTTGAACCCTCGCATGACGGTGGGCAATATCGTCGGCGAGCCGTTGGAGGTTCATAATATCGTCAAGGGCAAGGAACGGCGGGAACGGGTTCAGGAATTATTGCGTATCGTCGGGCTGAACCCCTATTTCGTCAATCGCTATCCCCACGAGTTCTCCGGTGGCCAGCGCCAGCGCATTGGCGTGGCCAGGGCCCTGGCCGTCAATCCCGAGTTCATCGTCTGTGACGAGCCGATTTCAGCCCTGGACGTGTCAATTCAGGCCCAGGTGATCAACCTGCTGGAGGATCTCCAGGAAGAGTATGGCCTGACCTACCTGTTCATTGCCCACGACCTTTCCGTGGTGCGCCATATCTCCGACCGGATCGCCGTGATGTATCTGGGCAAGATCGTGGAGCTTACCGATCGTACTGAACTATATGACAACCCGATGCATCCCTATACCCAGGCGCTGTTGTCGGCGGTGCCGATTCCCGACCCGGTGATCGAGGCTCAACGGCAGCGCATTATCCTGGAAGGGGATGTGCCCAGCCCGGTCAATCCGCCGCAGGGCTGTAATTTTTCGACGCGCTGTTCTCGTGTCATGGATATCTGTCGAGAACAGGACCCCATCTTCAAGGACTACGGCAACGGCCATTATACGGCCTGCTGGCTCTATGAAGATCATTGATCTGTTCTGAATACTCTGACGGCCACGGCCAAGGCACAGATGGACGAATGAAAACGTGTTGAGGCCCCAATGTCGGGAAACGTTGAAAGGAGGTGATTGACGCTCAAAACCCTGAGATCATAGACTAACTGCGCTGGCAGTTGAGATCTCTCCTTATGTGGGCTGTTCTGAGCCTGGCAGGCTCGTTTCGAACAGTTTCAAATTCGAAAAACTACTCTTCAGGAGGAGAAATACACATGCTTAGCAAGAAGTGGGCCGTTCTGATAGCGGTCCTGATAATTTCCAGTATCGTATTGACCGCATGCCCGACCCCTACCCCTGAGGTCGTCACCGTCAAGGAGACGGTGGTGGTCACAGAAGAGGTCAAGGTTGTCGAGACCGTCATCGTAACCGAGGAAAAGGTTGTCACCGAGGAAAAGATTGTCGAGGTTACCCCGATCCCTGACGCCGGCATGGAAAAGACCACCATGCACTGGAACCTGGGCACGGAACCGCCGACCCTGGATCCTGCCCTGGCTTCCGACACCACCTCGGTGGACGTGGATGAGAACCTGTTCCTGGGCTTGACCGGCTTCGACTCGTCCGGCAACGTGGTGCCTGAGCTGGCCACCGAGTGGAGCGTCTCCGACGACCTGCTCGAGTACACCTTCAACATGCGCGACGACGCGGTATGGGTCAACTACAAGCCCAGCACCGGCATCACCGAGATTGGCCCGGTCACCGCCAACGACGTCGTCTACGGCGTGAATCGCACCTGCGATCCCGACACCGCTTCCACCTACTCCTACGTGAACTACATCATCGCCGGCTGTGAGGAATGGAACACGGCTGACACCACGGCCCTGAGCGAGGAAGAGGTTCAGGCGTTGGCTGATGGCGTTGGCGTCGAGGCCGTGGACGACTACACCGTCAAGTTCACCATCAATGCCCCCGCGCCCTACTTCCCGGCCATCGCCGGTATGTGGGTCAACCGCCCCATGCCCCAGGCCACCATCGAGGAATTCGGTGAGAAGTGGACCGAGGCGGGCAATATCGTTACCAACGGTCCCTACGTGCTCGATGAGTGGTTCCACAGTGACAGCATGACGCTGGAAAAGAACCCCACCTGGTATGGCTGGGACGAAGCCGGCAACATCGACCGCATCGAGATGTTCATGATCCAGGAGGCCTCCACCGCCTTCGCGATGTACGAGGCTGGCGAGATGGACACCGTCGGCGTGCCGTTGCCCGACGTGGATCGCGTCAAGGCTGATCCGGTCCTGAGTCAAGAGTTCACGAATGCTCCTGACGCCTGCACCTACTACTACGGCTTCACCAACACCAAGCCCCCGATGGACGACGTGCTGGTGCGCAAGGCCCTCTCCGCTGCCATCGACCGCAAGACGCTGGTCGAGGCTGTGACCAAGGGTGGCCAGATCCCTGCCAATACCTTCGCCCCCGCTATGATCTTTGGCAATGCTGCCGAGGACACGGACATTGCCCCGTGGGCGCTGTCCGAGGAGCAGGGTGGCTGGGGCTACGAGAAGGCCCTGGAACAGGCCAAGGCATGGCTGGCTGAGGCCGGTTACCCCGACGGCGAGGGTTTCCCCACCATCTCCATCATGCACAACACCTCCGAGGGGCATGCCTCCATCGCCCAGGCCATTCAGGCCATGTGGAAGGACGCATTGGGAATCGACGTGAGCATCGAGAACCAGGAGTGGCGAGTTTACCTGACCACCATCGGCAACGCGACGCCGGTGGAAGAGGTCTCCCACGTCTGGCGCCTCGGCTGGTGCGCCGACTATCCGGACCAGAATAACTGGGTGCACGAGGTGTTCAACTCCGATGCGGGCGCCAACCGCCTGCGCTGGGACGAGAGCGCCAATGCAGCCCTGTCTGAGGATGGCCTCAGCTTCAACGAGCTGACGGTGGCTGCCCAGCAGAGTGTCGATCCGGCAGAGCGAGCCGCCCTGTACAAGCAGGCTGAAAAGATCCTCTCCGAGGGTGCTGCCGCCTATGCTCCCATCTACTACTACACCGTAGTCAACGTGACCAAGCCCTACCTGGAGCGCACCTTCGATCAACTGGGTGGCAATCGCTGGTATACTTGGGAATTGGACTATGACGCCAAAAAGGCTGCTACCGGCATGTAGGCCGAAGCAGATTGCCATCTTGACCTGCCTGATTGCATCAGGATAGATTGAGAAAGGCCTTAAGGCAGTCCTCCTTGCTATCAAAGGGGGACTGCCTGCAAAAACCGTTGAACCTGGCGACTGCGGCGATTGTGTATGTCGTGAGACCTATCCAGCCGCTACGGCCGTACGCTACTCGACCACTGATAATTGACAATTAGAATCTAGTGGAGAAACGTCATGACCCAATACATCATTCGCCGGATTCTCTTCGCGATCCCCGTGTTGCTGGCGGTTGCCTTGGTGACCTTCGCTCTGGTACGGGCGCTGCCGGGCGGACCCTTCGACTTCGAGGGAGACAGGAGCCTGCCCCCCTCGGTGGTGGCCAACCTGGAGGCCAAATACCATCTCAGCGACCCGACCTGGCAACAGTTCTGTTCCTATCTGCTGGGGGATGACATCTGCCGGCCCGGGAAAGAGAATAACTCGGGCAAAGGCTTGATTCGGGGCGACCTGGGGCCTTCCCTGCGCTACCGCAGCCAGACGGTGAACGACATCATCGGCCAGGCCTTGCCGGTTTCGGCCCAGTTGGGATTTCTGGCCGTTATGCTGGGGTTGTTTATCGGGCTTCCAGCCGGCATTATCTCAGCCTTGAAACAGAACACGGTATGGGATTACACGGCCAGCACCATCGCCATTCTGGGGGTGTCCATCAACAACATTGTGCTGGCGCCGCTGTTGATCTGGGTCTTTGCCCTGCAGCTGGGTTGGTTCCCGGCGGCCCGCTGGGGCGCCCGTCCCCCCTTCTTCCTGTTCGTTCTTCCGCCGATGACCTCGGAGTTCTGGACACATGCTGTGCTGCCAGTTGTGGCCCTGGGTACCGCTCTCTCCGGTTCTATTGCCCGTCTGACCCGGGCCAGCCTGTTGCAGGTAATCCGTGAGGACTACATCCGCACGGCCCGTTCCAAAGGGTTGCGGGAACGGACGGTAGTGGTCCGTCATGGCCTGAAGAACAGCCTTATCCCGGTGGTAACGATCCTCGGTCCCATGTTTGCGGCCGTTCTAACCGGCACCTTCGTCATCGAACGCATCTTCGCCATTCCGGGGTTGGGAAAACACTTTATCGAAAGCGTAGGCAACCGGGACTACCCGGTGGTCCTGGGCACCACACTGATTTTTGGGATTGCTATCGTTGTGGCAAACCTGAGCGTCGATATCCTCTACGCCTGGCTTGACCCGCGTATCCGCTACGATTAACGGTCCGGAGGAACCCCTATGACTGCAGCTAGCGATACTGCTTCGCCCCTGGATCTGGCCGCGGCCCGTAAAGAGCGCAGCCCCTGGACTGATGCCTGGAATCAGCTTGTCAAGAACAGGCTTGCTATAGCGTCTTCCGTTTTCATCATTGTACTGATTTTGCTGGCCATCTTCGCCAGCATCGTGACGCCCTTTCCCTACGACCGTACGGTGCTGAAGGATGTCTCCACCTGCTCCTATCTGCCCATGCCCTTGATCTGCCCGGGCGGCACAGTCGCTCCCTCCGGCACCAAATATATGTTTGGCGCCGACCATCTGGGGCGCGACATCCTGAGCCGAACCATCTATGGCGCCCAGGTCTCTCTGGCGGTAGGCATTGTCGGCGCAGGGGTCAGTATGGTAGTGGGGATGTTCTACGGCCTTGTGGCGGGCTATAGCAGCCCGCGCGTGGACAACGTGATGATGCGCATCGTGGACTTCCTCTACGCGCTGCCCCTTCTGGTGTTTATCATATTGTTACAGGTCTTTTTCAAGGCCTTTGCCAGACAGCAAGGCAATGTGGAGAATTTTACCTTTCCAGGCTGGTTTATGTGGGGTCTGGCGCTGTCTGCCCTGGTGCTGTTAGGTGGCAGCATCATCGTAGGGCGCCGCACCGAGCTGGGCATCAGCGCCTTTTTGGCCGGCGTTGGTCTATTTGCCGTTGCCATCGTGGTATTGCTGCTCCTGCTGACGTTCACTTCAGATGCCAGTCCCTTTACGGCCCTGGTTGCTATCGACAACGCTATGGGGGGCATGTTCTTCCTGATGATCGCCCTGGGGCTGTTGAACTGGCTTGGCATGGCCAGAATCACGCGGGGACAGGTTTTATCCTACAAAAACAAGGAATTCGTCGAAGCCGCGCAGATGGTGGGCGCCAGTGATATGCGCATCATCTTCCGGCACCTGTTGCCCAACGTGCTGGGTCCCTGCATCGTGTATGAGACAATGGCCATCCCAGGCTATATCGCGCTGGAGGCCTTCCTTAGCTTCATCGGTCTGGGAATCAATCCGCCCCGCCCCAGCTGGGGTAACATGATCTCCGAGGGTGCGCCCGCTTTGCGGTCCTATCCCCATTACATTGTGTTGCCCAGTGTCGCCTTGACGGTCACTATCCTGGCCTTCAACTTCCTGGGCGATGGCCTGCGGGATGCCTTTGATCCTCGCTTGCGGGAATGATCGATTGCCGGTTACGGCAAGTCAGTTACCATCGAATAGAGAGACGCCCTGCATGCAGCGGGGCGTTTGTTGTTGAGTGGGCAAGGAGGCAAGTGGGAAGTAGACGAGTAGATAAGTAAATGGGTAGACAAGTAGATAAGTAGACAAGTAGATAAGTAGACAAGTAGATAAGTAGATAAGTAGATAAGTAGACAAGTAGATAAGTAGACAAGTAGATAAGTAGACAAGTAGATAAGTAGACAAGTAGATAAGTAAATAGGTAGACAAGTCAGCATGATCGTTGGCGCATCAGAAACGATGAAAATGCAGGCTTGCACGAGGCCAATTCACTACTTTCGATACACAGCCGTCGTTTTTCCATTTGCGTCACCTTTTAAAGTATGATAAAATGTCATACCAGAGGTGGATAATATGCCAAAAGAAAAAGTAGCGGTAACAATTGATAGAGACCTGTTGACAAGATTAGATCGCATGGTTTCTGAAGGAAAATATCCCAGCAGAAGTCGTGCTGTTGAAGAAGCCATCAGGGAGCGATTAACAAAAGTCGAGCGATCCAGGCTGGCTACAGAATCGGCAAAGTTGAACCCCGCTTTCGAACAGGCTTTGGCTGATGAGGGCTTAGCAGGAGATCTATTTGAGTGGCCGGAATATTGAGGGGTGAAATCTACTGGGCTGATCTAAATCCTGTCCGCGGTCAGGAACAAGCCGGTGTTCGTCCAGTGGTGATCATCAGCCACAATGTGTTTAACCAACGATCAGGCACCGTTATTGCCATGGCTATTACCAGCCAACCTCAACGGGCTGGTTTTCCGCTTACTCATGAACTAAAAAGTGGGGATCTTCCTAAACGGTCGTGGGTCAAAATCAGCCAGGTCAGGACGCTATCAACTTCTCGCTTGAAAAAAGGGATGGGCCAGGTTGATCCCGAAGAGATCAGTCTCCTTATTGAGGGATTAAACGAAATCGTCTCTGGTTAACTCCCGCTTCACCCGACCGTCTGGGTTGCATGGTTGGCGGCAGCACGCTACGCCAGCACGGTAGCAACCGATCCGAGAGGTAGGCGTCTCGGGCCGTCCACGAATGGGGTCACGAATGCACGAATGGGGCGGAAGTGGGAGAGCTGCATTCGTGCATTCGCGTCGCCGGACGTCAGCACGCCACGTCAGCACGCCACGTCAGCACGCTACGCCACGGCACGTCGGCGGACGCCGCGTGAGCTAGCAGGCGTGCCGGGAGTCCAGGAATCAATACCTCTGGGTCTGACCCACCCCCCGACCCCCTCCCAAACTGGGAGGGGGAGAGGCTCAAGCTCCCCTCCCCGAGCCGGTTCCCAGGGGCGCTGCGCAACCCTTTGCAGGAGATTTCGCACAGACCGGCCCGAGCAGAACGGGCAGTCTACTCGTTCCTTGTCTCCTTGTTTCCTTATCTCCTTGCTCCCTTCACGCCTTATCACCTATAATGGACCCATGTCCATCCATGTTGCCCTCGACGACTTGCGGCGCGACCCAGGCTTTCTGCGCAATGTCACTACCTGGCAGTGTTTGCCATCCCGACCGGCGCGCAGCCAAAGCCTGCCGGCCAATCTGCATCCATCGCTGCGATTCTGGCTTCAGCAGAGCGGCATAGAAAACCTCTATCTCCACCAGGCAATGGCCTGGCAAACTGCCGCGCGGGGCGAGAACTTCGTCGTTGTGACGCCAACCGCCAGTGGCAAAACCCTCTGCTACAACCTGCCAATACTGGACAGCCTGCTGCGGGATTCAGATGCCCGCGCCCTATATCTCTTTCCAACCAAGGCCCTGGCGCAGGATCAGTTGGCGGCGTTGCGATTGGCGGATGGGCATTTCACCCAGCACCCGCTCTGCCCGGCTACCTACGATGGCGATACGACCAGGGGAGATCGATCCCGGATACGGCAGAGCGCCCGCATCCTGTTGAGCAATCCCGATATGCTGCACACGGGTATCCTGCCTCACCATCCACGCTGGGCAGAGTTCTTCGCTCATCTTCGTTTCGTCGTGCTCGATGAGTTGCATGTCTACCGCGGGGTATTCGGGAGCCATTTTGCCAATGTGATGCGGCGGCTGCGCAGAATCTGTAACTTTCATGGCAGCGATCCCCAGTTTTTCTGTGCCTCCGCGACCATCGCCAATCCTCTTGAATTCAGTCGTCGTCTGATCGGCGAGCCTGTAACGCTTATCGACGAGGATGGGTCTCCCAAAGGGGAACGGCACATGGTGTTCTACAATCCGCCCCTGGTGGACCCGGAACTGGGCCTGCGTCGTTCCAGCACCCTGGAGGCGGAGGGAATCGCCGCTCGTCTGGTTACGGCTGGCGTGCAGACCATTGTCTTCGCCCGCGCCCGGCTGACTGTGGAGATGTTACTGACCTATCTGAGGGGGAATCAGAATGTCGGAATGTCAGAGGGGCAGAATATCAGAATGTCGGAATATCGGAATGCCACGAAGTCCCGCGGTCAGGCGATACGCGGTTATCGGGGCGGGTACTTGCCCAATGAGCGACGGGAGATCGAACGAGGGCTGCGCGACGGCAGTGTGCGGGTGGTGGTTGCCACGAACGCGCTGGAACTGGGAGTGAATATCGGTGGCCTGGATGCGGCCGTACTGACCGGCTTTCCGGGAACGATCGCCAGCACGTGGCAACAGGCCGGTCGCGCCGGTCGCCGAACAGATACCTCTCTGGCGATTCTGGTGGCTACGGCCGGTGCTCTGGACCAGTACATTATCAACCACCCCGAGTATGTCCTGGATCGCAGTCCGGAACACGCCCTGATCAACCCGGACAATCTCATCATTCTCAGTAGCCACATGGCGTGTGCGGCCTTTGAGCTTCCCTTCCGCGCCGGGCAGTGTTTTGGCGATGTCTCGTTTACGGAGGAGGTATTGACCTATCTCGAGGAAATGGGTGAGGTCCAGTTGCATGGCGGCGACTGGTATTGGATGGGTGAGGGCTACCCTGCGGCTGCCATCAGTCTGCGAACGGCCTCACCTGACAATGTTGCCATCCAGGTTGTATCACCCGATGACACGGTCAAGGTCATTGGTGAGCTCGAGCGGGAAGCGGCGCCGCTGCTTCTCTATGAGGGTGCCATCTACCTGCATGAAGGGCAGTCCTACCAGGTGAGACAACTGGACTGGGATGGCGGGTCGGCGTGGGTGTCCCCGGTAAATACCGACTTCTACACCCGGGCAAGTTCCGATCAGCGGGTGCAGGTGCTGGATGTAGTTGAAGAGCGAAGCCAGAATGGCGTGATCTGGGCCCATGGGCCGGTGAACGTGGTGAGCCAGTCGACTGTGTTTCGAAAGTTCAAAAAGCGTACCCATGAGACCCTGGGGTACGGGCAGATTGACCTGCCGGAACAGGTATTGGAGACCGATGCCTGCTGGATTGTGCTGACCGACGAGTTGCTGGACCCATTGCGCGAGGCTGGCCTGTGGCGAAGTGATCCCAACGACTATGGACCCAATTGGGCGCAACAGCGGAACGATGCCCGCGCCAGGGATGGTTATTGCTGTATGGTGTGCGGCACGCCTGAAGCGAACAATCGCCAGCATGATGTGCACCATAAAAAGCCCTTCCGTGCCTTTGGCTATGTGCCTGGATCGAACGAAAACTACCGTGAGGCCAACCAACTTGAGAACCTGGCTACCCTCTGCCGGCGCTGCCACCAGCAAGTCGAGCGAGGTCAGCGAGTGCGAACTGGCCTTGGTGGCCTGGCCCATCTCGTGGCCAGTGTGGCTCCCTTGCATCTGATGTGCGATCCCAGGGACATCGGTGTCATCAGTGAGATACAGGACAGTGACTCTAGGCTGCCGACCACCACTGTTTATGAGAAGGTCCCGGCTGGTATCGGTTTTAGCCAGCATCTGTTCGACCTGCATGACGTTCTGCTGGTGGCTGCCAGGGACCTGCTTCGAGGCTGCCCGTGCCAGGCGGGTTGTCCAGCCTGCGTCGGGCCGATCCCCGAGGACACACAGCGAGACCTGAACGCCAAGGCACTGACCCTGGCTCTGGTGAATGCCTGCTGTGGGTAGCGTCTGGACCACGAAGGCGCGAAGTGCCGCGAAGTACGCGAAGCGCGAAGTACACGAAGCGGAGTGGAATCCACCAATTGACCATTCGCGTCTGCCCTCTGCCACACCTGCACCTGGGTTCCGGCGCAGGTGTTAGCAATTCACCAATTCACCAATTCACAATTAGAGTGCTTGTCAAATCATGGTGGCTAATCTATAATGCTCACCTGGAATGGACCACGATCTAATTTGCGCCTGGAAGACCCTGGAAGGAAGGTCCCATGTCCGATATTTTCGAAAAGGCCTACAATTTCACAGCCGTCAAGGAGGCGAAAGCCGCCGGTTACTATCCCTATTTCATTGCATTGGACGGTCAGGATGGCACGGAGGCTCGCTATCAAGGGCGCCGGTTGTTGATGTTCGGATCCAATAATTATCTTGGACTGACAACCCATCCGGTGGTTCGCCAGGCAGCCATCGACGCCATCAACGAATATGGCACCAGTTGTACCGGCTCCCGCTTTCTCAATGGAAACCTGCTTCTGCATGAGCAGCTGGAGGAGGAACTGGCCGATTGGGTCGGTAAACCGGCTGCGCTGGTTTTCAGCACCGGATACCAGACCAACCTTGGGACCATTAGCGCCCTGGTCGGACGCCACGACTATGCCATATTGGACAAGGATGACCACGCCTGCATCGTCGATGGGGCACAGCTCTCCTTTGGAAAAATGAAGCGTTTCCGCCACTGCGACGTGGCTGATCTGGAACGGGTGCTTGCCGGCCTGCCGGACGACGTGGGCAAGATGGTGGTTGTGGATGGTTTGTTCAGTATGGAGGGTGATGTAGCACCATTGCCCGAGATGATACCGGTGGTCAAAAAATATGGCGCGCGTCTCATGGTGGATGATGCCCACGCGACGGGTGTTCTGGGCGGCGGCAGGGGCACGGCGGCTCAATTCGGCGTGACCGATGAGGTCGACCTGATCATGTCAACTTTCAGCAAGGCCTTTGCCAGTCTGGGCGGCTTCATCGCCGGGGAAGCTGATGTGATCAGCTTCATAAAACACACCGGCCGGGCGATGATCTTCAGCGCCAGCATTCCTCCAAGCAATGCCGCGGCAGCCCTGGCCGCTCTGAAAATCATGCGCGATGAACCAGAACGGGTGGCTCAGGTCAATGCCAACGCACACTTTATGCGCGCGGAACTGCGTCGTCTTGGCTTCGATACGGGGGACAGCTGCACGCCGGTCGTTCCAATCATCATCGGCGATGACCAGTTGTGTTTTTTTGTTTGGCGACAGCTTTTCGATGCAGGTTTGTTTGTCAACCCAGTGATCAGTCCGGCGGTACCCCGGGGCCGGGCTCTGTTGCGGACCAGCTATATGGCGACTCACACCCGGGACCAACTGGACCGTGCTCTCGGCATCTATGCCCAGGTCGGAAAGGCCGTCGGATTGATCTGATCCCTC
>JAYELL010000101.1:90658-139183 GCA_034717495.1 Chloroflexota bacterium
TGGCAATTTGTTTCAGGCCGCACCCTTCGACAGGCTCAGGATGCAGGGTTCTCTTTCGGGCGTTCAGCCCAGGGAAGCGTGCCATGGTCTGCATCCTGAGCAGGTCACGAGCTGCCCGAAAGGGCCGCCTGTCGGCGTGTCGAGGGACCGTGTCGAATTCTCTGCGTAACTCCAGTTACCAATTGACAATCGTATATTAAAATGCCTCTCCCAATCTCAGTGCAGCGCGCATTGCCTCAATCCGCACTACGGGGTCAGGATCGGTTTTGGCGAGGGCCTGCAGTGCAAGCCTGATGCGCTCCTCACCGATCTCGCCCAATGCCCAGACAGCTTCCTCTCTCACGATTGGTTCAGCATCCTGCTTTGCGACCCTGAGCAGCGCGTTGACCGCGCTGGGTGAGCCGATAAAGCCCAGAAGTTCAGCCGCATTGCGACGGACCGGGGTTTCCCGGGAACGCAGCCCGATGACCAGGGAAGGCACAGCTTTTTCGCCCAGGTTCAGCAGGGCCACCTGAGCAGCGTTGCGATGGGCTGTCAATTCCTCGTCATCGAGTCCATTTACCAGAACAGCCATGGCTCTTGGGGTACCTATGCCGGCCAATGCTATAGCAACAGGCCGGGGATTATCGGTCGTTTCGAAGATCTTGGCCAACCGGCCGATTGCCCAGCGCGGCGCCAACTCGGCCAGGGCCTGCCCAGCCTCCTCCTGTGCCAACGGATCGCCCTGCTCAAGTGATTCGAGTAAGGCGTCGACGACTTCGTCAGGGGATGTACCCTGCGCGAAGAGAGCGACAGGTTGCAGGCACAGCAGCACAATGGCCAGCGCAAGAACGAGTGTAGCGGTAAAGAGATATCGCATCGGAAGGTGCTTTCCAGAGCCCGAACGGCACGTCCAGGCGTTTTTTTTGCCCGCAGCAGGACCGAAAAATGTCCAGCATCCAGGCCGGTGGTTATTATAACCCACCTGGTCCTGTCCGGGAAAAACCCATAACAAGGCCTGATTAATGGTCAATTGCCAACACCCGCCCGTACGCGCGAAAAAGGTTGGTAGGGGCGACCCATTCCCAGAAAGAAAGAACTCGGCGGGGAACGGTTTGCAGGCAGGGGCATTGTTGGTAGGCGGGAATCTAATTCAGGAATGGGTCGTCCCTACGAATGGCATGGAATATGAAGATCGTCTGGCCGGGAGCGAAGTTGTCAGGAATGGGTCGCCCGTACAGGTACGGGTTCAGGTGGCAAAAAGAAGAGTGCGCCCCGGTCAGCCCGGCCAGGGCGCACTGCAAGGAGGGGAAGAAAATCCAACGCAAGACGCCTCTAAGACGCACGACACTGCCATTGGGTTCCGCCTGCATTGACATTTCTGGGGCGATTTGTTAAGATACTGCCATGCAAACCCTCCAATTACGCCAGCGGGAGTACCTTTTGCGTATCAGCCGGGCCATGACCTCCCGTCTGGACTTACCCTCCCTGTTAAGACTCATCCTCAATAGCGCTGTGGAAATGGTGGGAGGTGAGGTAGGTATGATCGCCTTGCGGCGCGATGATGGCAATCTGGTGCCGCAAGCACTGTATGGTGTTCCCAAGGAAAAAGCCAAACAACTGGCGTCCCTTCTGGTTGGGGTGTCACAAATAGCGCCTGGCAGCGATGGCGATTGGACATTGCCGGAACTCTCCTTGCCCCTTGTTTCGGCCGCCGCCGGCATGCCCTTGCGCCAGGTAGTTCAGTTGCCACTGCGCATTGGAGATGAGTTGCTTGGGGCGATTACCATTTTTCGAACCGGAGGAGCCGCGTTTCGGACAAATGAGAGGCAGGTATTGCAAAGCTTCGCCGATCAGGCCGCTATTGCTGTGCGCAATGCACGGCTCTATGAGGAGGTGTCGGCCGAAAAACGCCGTCTGGACGCGATCATCGATCATAGCGCCGAAGGAGTCATGATCCTGGACCACGATCGACGCATCCGGGTCATGAATCGAGCTTTCGCAACCATGACTGGCTGGCCAGCGCAGGATGCCATCGGCGAGCCATGTTGGAAAGTACTTGCCCTGGAGAATCGCAAGGGATCTGATCCATGCGCTGTCGATGGTTCGGTCGAAAGCCTTCCTGAGAACGAGTCTCTCTATGTCGAGGGAGACTTGATCAGACCAGGGGGTTCGAAACTGACTCTGGGTGTTACCTACACGCCACTTTGGGATGCTGAAGGACAGCTGCTCAACATTCTGGTCAATGCGGTCGATATAACGCGCTTCAGGGAGGCTGAGCAGATGAAGTCGACTTTCATCAGTGCCATCTCCCACGAATTGAAGACGCCGGTTGCGCTCATCAAGGGCTATGCCAGCACGCTGGGGCGACCTGACGCAGCCTGGGGCGAAGATACGGTACACGACGGTTTGACGGTGATCGAGGAGGAGGCGGACCGGCTCAACGATCTTATCGACGACCTGCTTGATGCCAGCCGCATCCAGGCCGGTGTGCTGAAACTGGATCCCAGCGATGTGGATATGGGACGTCTTGCCCGAAAGGTCGTGGAAGGTTTCAGTCTTCAAACCGAAATCCACGATTTTGAACTCGACTTTCCGCCTGATCTTCCGTTGGTTGTGGTTGATGAGGTTCGGGTGCGCCAGGTGTTCGATAACCTGGTCAGCAACGCAATAAAATACTCCCCCGACGGCGGCATCATTCGGGTCGGTGCCTGGTCTGATGATGCCGGTGTCACCGCTTTTGTGGCGGACCAGGGTATCGGCATACCTGTCCGTGAGCAGGGGCGGCTCTTTGAAAGCTTCTACCGGGTGGATTCAGGGTTGAGACGGCAGACCAGTGGAACCGGGCTCGGCCTGTATTTGAGCAAGGCAATCGTGGAAGCCCATGGCGGGCAGATATGGTTTAGAAGTGAGCCGGGAAAAGGCTCGACCTTTTTCTTCTCCCTGCCCTATTCCGCAGAGGAGCGCAATGAAAGATAACGGACACATTCTAATTGTCGACGATGAACCCAGGATGCGCCATTTTGTGCGCATGAACCTGGAATTGGAGGGCTTTCGCGTAAGTGAGGCCAGCAACGGTCTGGAGGCTATCCGCAAGGTGCGGGAGGGAATGCCCGACCTGGTGGTGATGGACGTGGAGATGCCTCAACTTGACGGCTTCGAAACCCTGGAGGAGATACGGCGAACATCGCCGGTGCCTGTCATCATGCTCACCGTGCGCGCGGATGAGGAGGATTTGATCCAGGGACTGGCGCTGGGGGCTGATGATTATGTAACCAAACCTTTTAGCGTCCGGGAACTTCTCGGTCGCGTCAATGCCGTGCTTCGGCGGGTTGAACTGAGTTCGCCGCCCGATCGGACGAAAAACCGCTTCGAGATCGATGACCGTTTGACTGTTGATTTCGACCGGCGCGAGGTGCTGGTCGATGGCGAACCGGTGAAAATGCGTCCTACAGAGTATCGTCTTCTTTATCATTTCGTTCAGAACGCAGGCTGGACGTTGACCCACGAGCAACTGCTTTCCAAGGTATGGGGGCCAGAATATGTAGATGACAATCAACTTTTGCGCCTCTACGTTACCTACCTGCGCAAGAAAATCGAACTGGACCCCTCCGATCCCCAGTACATCTTCAATGAGCGCGGAGTAGGCTATCGCTTCGCCGATTTCCACAGGTAGAAGGACTCGAGCAGCGATTCTCAATATGCAGAAGTCAATGGATTCAATTGACCGGGGCAGCAAGATGTGTTAAAATTCGGCCTGATAATGTCTTTGGCGCTACTCCCCTCGCGATCATGGGCTGAAGTAGCGTCACTTTTTGTGTAGAGTGCTCATGGAATAGAAAAACGATGACAGAAAAGCCTTCGATTTACCCCGTTGAAGCTCGCAAGACCGCGCGTGTGCGCTTCGCAGACGGTCGTTTCTTTGAATCCGCGCCGGGCAGAACGCTCGAGGAATACGCCAGGGAGGCCTTTCCCGATCCAGAGGTGCCATTTGTAGCCGCCATTGCTGATGGCGAACTGGTGGAATTGACCTACCCGGTGGTTCGGGACACGGACGTATCATTGATCTTCATGGACAATGTCGACGGGATGCGAATCTACCGCCGGTCCCTGTCGATGCTCCTGGTGGCGGCTGTGAGTGAGTTGTTTCCGGGTACCCGCCTGTACATCGATCATTCCATGACTTTCGGGGGACTTTACTGCCACGTGGAAGGCAGACCACCACTTACTTCTCTGGAGCTCCAGGTGCTTGAGGATCGTATGCGTGACATGGTTGCCCGGGATCTTCCGATCCGGCGGGAAGAGGTCCCGGTTGAGGATGCCATCGAGGAATTCCGTGCCCGCAATGACGAGGAAAAGGCCAGGCTGCTGGAACAAAGTGACAAGAAGACGGTGGCTATCTATCAGGTCGGTGATTATCGTAATCACCTTCATGGCTATATGGTTCCGAGCATGGGTTATTTGCGCTGGTTTGATTTAGTACCCTATCCGCCAGGTTTCGTCCTGCATTATCCGCGCCGGCAAGCCCCGACCGAACTTCAGACCTTCAGGGCTGTGCCGAGATTGGTACAGGTGTTTCAGGAGTATCGGGAGTGGGTCAATGTAATCGGTGTACGCAACGTGGCTGCACTCAACGCGTCGATCGAAGATGGCCGGATTCGTGAGGTGGCCCTGGTGGCTGAAGCCTTGCACGAGCAGCGCATTGCGGCAATCGCCCACCAGATTGCGCGACGGCGCAGCGAAGTAGGGTTGGTCTTGATCGCCGGGCCTTCATCTTCGGGAAAAACTACCTTTGCCCGGCGCCTGTCGGTGCAACTGTTGGCCAACGGAATGTTGCCAGTGGCTTTGGGCCTCGATAATTGGTTCATCGATCGCGACAGAACCCCGGTGGACGAATATGGTGAGCATGACTTTGAGGCGTTGGAAGCCATCAACCTGGCATTGTTCAACCAGCATTTGCGCCAGCTGGTAGCGGGCGAGACTGTAACTCTGCCGCGCTATAACTTTCATACAGGCAAGAGCGAGTCGGGTGAGACTTTGAGCGTCAAACCTGACCACGTTATCCTGGTTGAAGGAATCCATGGCCTGAATCCGCAATTGCTATCCGATGTGCCCCAGGAACGAATGTTTCGTATCTACGTCTCGCCCCTTACCCAGCTCAATGTCGACCGGCACAACCGGGTGTCGACGACTGACACGAGAATCGTCCGGCGCATAGTGCGGGATGCTGCCAGGCGCGGCTATTCGGCAGCTGAAACCATTGCTCGTTGGCCAAGTGTTTGGCGGGGTGAACGGCAGCACATCTTTCCCTACCAGCAACATGCAGATGCCATGTTCAATTCCGCTCTGGTGTACGAATTGGCTGTCTTGCGTCCCCTTGCCGAACCGTTGTTACTCTCTGTGGAGCCACGGACGCCGGAACGGATTGAAGCTCAGCGTTTATTGAGTTTTCTGCGTTGGTTCAGGCCATGTCGACGGGACGTGGTGCCGGAGAACTCCATACTGCGAGAGTTCGTCGGCGGCTCGAACATGGAACAGTTCACCCCCTGGCGGCGTCAATCCCGTGAAGGGGAATGAGGCAGATCAATCCAGGAAAGATCAGCGCGAATCTGCGCCGAAGGTCTGCGTAAACCGGCGGTGAAATCAGAAAAAAGACACAACCGCAGACCTGAATGAACCGCAGATGACGCTGATGAACGCCTGTTAGGGTGAGTCCAAATCGGGGCTTTCTTGCCAATTCCATGGCGTTCGGCTACAATGATTTCCCTGTCGCAAGCAATCTGCTTCCTTCACGGGTCCCCGGCTTGTTTCTTGATATATTGTCAGGTGATCCGGGTGATCTGATTGAAGAGAGCCCAGACATTCGGGGTGAGGCAGAGGTTGTCCAGCTGAATTGCAACCGATTTGTAGTGGCAAAAAGCCGCTGAAGTGCGCTGGAGGGCATAGAATCTGTGAGTGAAAAGAGTGCAATTGCAGGGCGCAGGATAAGGGATTCGTTCGCTGCGATCAGGGTGCCGGTGATGGCCGCGTTCCTGCTGTTTTTTGCTGCGGGCTGTTTTTCGCGGCCTGCCGTGGTCCCAGATGCCACGCCAACCGTGGCGAGACCACCGGCGCAACTTCCGGCACCTGGCACGACACTGACAGCGACTCCTGAAACTGCGGCGACAGTACCTGCGCCGACCAGCACACCGAGCGGTTCTATCACGCTGCCAGATGATGCCCCTCCGCTCAGCGGCGCGCCCGATCGTGTAGTCATTCCTGCAATCGATCTCGATACGGCCATTGTCGACGTGGGTTGGACTGTCGTGGAGCGGGGCGATGAGCGTTTCACCGAGTGGGAGACCGCTGAAGACGCTGCAGCACGTCATATCAACAGCGCGAGGCCCGGGCAACAGGGCAATGTAGTATTGTCGGGCCATCATAATACCAGGGGCGAGGTGTTCCGACGCATCAGCGATCTGGAAATCGAGCCCGGAGATTATATCTATCTCTATGATGACGAGGGCCAACGACACACCTATCTGGTGGATGAAGTGACAGATCCGCCGCTTCTTGAGGTCGGTGCCGATTCCGATCAGCGGCTCGAAAATGCCCGCTATATTCTGCCAACCAACGATGCCCGGGTGACCCTGGTCACTTGCTGGCCTTATTGGACCAACACGCATCGGGTTGTCGTTGTCGGCAAGCTCGTTGCGCAAGAGAATTGATTAGAAGGCTCGGCGCATAGGATTAGTGGTGTAAGGTTACGCGGTCCGGAAGGATAAGTATGGAACTTCGTCGCATTGGACAGATTCTCTGGAAATGGCTTTGGCTGATCATCCTGGGGGCGGTTTTGGCTGGTGGCACAGCCTATGTCATTAGCATGCGATCGACCCCGATCTACCGGGCATCGACACAGATACTGATCCAGCAGAATAGCAATCCAGCAGCGCCTCAATGGACCGACGTTTTGACCTCTGAGCGTCTTGCTGCCAACTATGCGCAACTCCTGACCACAAGGCCGATCTTGGAGAAGGTTGCCGAAAGTGTTGGTTTGCCGGCGATAGATTCGCGGATCATTGTCGATCCTGTGCGTGAGACACAGCTCATTGCTCTCCATGTGGAGGACCCCAATCCAGCGCTGGCAACAGCGATTGCCAATGAGGTACCACAAGTCTTTATCGATGTGAACGATGCCCAGAAGGCCAGTCGATTCGATAGCTCACTTGAGGCTTTCGATGAGCAGATAAGCCGGGTCGAAAGGGATATCCAGACCCTTCAGGAGGAGTTGATTGCTTTCGACGTTCGGGAAAGCAATGGGGAAGAGCTCTCCTTCAACGAGATGGCTCGTCGTATTTCTCTGGAAACTTCGCTTGCCCAGTACCAGGCGTCTCTCTCCGATATCTGGCGCCGCCGCGACGAGGTTAGTCGCCAGAGTGCTCTCAGCGGCGATACAGTGACTGTGGTAGAAAGTGCCATCCAACCGACCGTGCCGGTCAGGCCTCGTGTGCTGTTGAACACCGCTTTGGCCGCGGCTTTGGGTGCCTTGTTAATGACTGCCATGGCTTTTCTGATCGAATACCTGGACGACACCATCAAACTGCCGGTGGATGCCAGTCGCGTCACCGGATTGCCAGCACTGGGGTCTTTGGTTCGACTTCCCAACGGTGGCGAACGGCAATTGATAGCACACACCAATCCGAAATCTCCGTTCAGCGAAGCCTATCGCACATTGCGTACCAATATCCAGTTTTCCAGTTTGGATAAACCGGTCGAAACCCTGATGGTAACCAGCGCCAGCCCGGGCGAGGGGAAAAGCACAACGATTGCAAACCTGGCGGTCGTGATTGCCCAGACGGGCAAACGTACCATTCTGGTAGATTCCGATCTGCGCCGTCCGGTATTGCATCAGGTATTTCGAGTGCCCAATGCTGTGGGTGTGACAAGCGCCCTGCTACAGCCCGAGGGCAGCGACCTCTCGCCGTTCCTGCAGTCGACGGAGGTAGAAAACCTGCGGTTGATGACCAGCGGGCCTCAACCACCGAATCCATCTGAGTTACTTGGCTCGCGTCGTATGACCGCGTTGGTTCAGGACCTGGCCGACCATGCCGATGTCCTGGTGTTTGACAGCCCGCCAACGTTGGCTGTAACCGACGCCGCGGTCCTGGCTCGATGCATGGATGGCGTTCTCCTGGTGGTGGAATCTGCCAAGACACGGGAAGGGGCTGTCAGGCTTGCAGCTCAGGAACTGGCCAAGGTTAACGCCAGCGTGTTGGGTGTTGTTGTCAACCGGATCTCTTCGCGGTTGGCAGGTTCACATTATTACTACTACGACTACTATGAGGAAAAGTCCGAGGGTGACGACTCCTCTTCTGGCGACGGTGACAGGCAGGGTGATCTTGACCAGGGTTGGTCATCTGAGTCGGGCAAGGCGCCAGCGGGCGGTTTCGTAACGAGCCGTCTT
Source organism: Chloroflexota bacterium (assembly GCA_034717495.1). Taxonomy (NCBI): domain Bacteria; kingdom Bacillati; phylum Chloroflexota; species Chloroflexota bacterium. The sequence goes on from JAYELL010000101.1 coordinate 99,081, forward strand.
CGCCGCCCTGGCTCCTCAGTTCAAGATGTTTGAGGAAACGCCTCGTGAGGTGATGAGTCCATGAGCGGGGAGCGGCGCCCACCGAAGGAGTATGGTAGTGGTGGGTTGGGTCGCCGTTCCCTCTGGCGGGATGGCCGGCTGTGGATCGGCCTGCTGTTTAGCCTGGCTTGTCTGGCGCTGGCTTTTTATGGTGTAGACCTGGCCGAGGTTGGAGCGGCTCTTCGTGGGGTTGATCCCGTTTGGCTCGCTGTCGCTCTTTTTGTAACCTTGATCACCACGGTAGCCAAAGCAGGGCGTTGGCGGCTTCTGATCAAGCTGGACTCCTCCCCACTCGATCGATCGGGTGATTCCTCGGGTTTCTCACTGGGCATTGGACGCCTGACCAGTATCTGGCAAGCAGGCGCGGCGCTAAACCTGGCTTTGCCTGCGCCGCGCAGTGGCGATGTTGCTCGGGCGTATTTGGCCGGAGAGGCCGGAGGCGTGAGTAAGTCCCTGGTCCTGGGCACAATTGCCGCGGAGAAGTCGCTTGATATTGTGATGTTGGCGGTGAGTTTTTTGATCCTGCTGCCTTTCATGACTCTGCCATCCGAACTGGAAACCCGGCGGGGTTCGATCGTTGGCCTGGCTGTGATTGTGCCCTTGGTGATCATTGTGGTTCTGTGGCAGCGGCAGCGATTTCTTGGATGGACGCACGATATCCTGATGCGTTCCCCCGGCAGCTGGGGTAATACTCTTTTTGGAAGTGCCGAACGAGCGGTGCAAGGCCTGGATGCGCTCAGCAGGCCTCGAACTGTTCTGATCCTGGCCCTGATATCGGTCGGTATCTGGTTCCTGGCAACGTTAACCAACTACTGTGTTTTTCTGGCCATGCACCTGCCTCCCTCGTGGATCCAAAGTCTCTTCGTGCTCGTGGTTCTCCAGGCTGGGATCATTCTCCCTTCCACGCCTGGCAAGATCGGAGTCTTTCAGGTTTTATGCCGGTGGTCCCTGGTTTTTTTTGGTTATTCAGCCACGATTGGGCTGGCCTACGGGATATTGCTCTACATGGTGGCTCCCCTCGCTATCATGTTGACGGGTGCTATCACGTTGGTATGGGAAAGCTGGCAGTTACGTCAGTCGCCGAAGACCATCGGTACCCTGGCGATCGGCAGCGATGACGTGACATAGAACTAGTGTGGAGTCCTTGCTAAGAAACTGTTTGAAAGGTCGTCTTGTCCATGGGCTTGTTGGGTCTTCAAAGTGTGCTTGGCGGCATCAGGCGGGTTTCCAGGCCAGAATTGCAGCTTTCGAGCGGCTTGGGGAGACCTTCGACCTCTTTTCAAACAGCTAGTAAGACGGGCCTGAGGTCAACAGTGATATCCGTTGTGGTTCCGGCACATAATGCAACCAGTACTCTGGACGAATGTCTGCGGGCACTCGTGGATCAAACGGTGCCGCGCGCTGACTACGAGGTCATCGTGGTCGATGATGGCTCCCTGGACAATACGTCTGAAGTGGCAGCTCGCTATCAGGCTGACGGAGTCCAGTTAGTCAGGCAACAGAATCAAGGGCCTTCGGGCGCCCGCAACGCAGGCGTTGCCCATAGCAGCGGAACAATGCTTCTGTTTACCGACTCGGACTGCGCGCCAAAGCGCGACTGGATTGAACGAATGCTTACCGCCTTTGATGATGTGGAATTGATGGGTGCCAAGGGAACCTACCTGACCCGCCAGCGATCGAAGGTGGCTCGATTCGTTCAGGCGGAGTACGAGGATCGTTATGATCGCATGAGGGGACAGGATCAAATCGACTTCATTGACACCTATTCGGCGGCCTATCGGCGGGACGTTTTTCTGCAGAACGGCGGCTTTGATACCTCCATCAAGTATTTGGAGGATCAGGAGTTCAGTTTTCGCCTCGCTGAAAAGGGGTATAAGCTGGGATTTGTCCCGGAGGCTCAGGTATATCATCACCACGATCAGGATATCCTTGAGTACTTCGAGCGAAAATTCAATATTGGCGTTTGGAAGGCCCGCATTATTCAGCGCTATCCGGAGCGACTGGCCAGCGACTCGCACACGCCACCGGTGCTCAAGCTGCAGCTCGTTCTGCTTCTCGTGGCTTTTCCTTTGTTGGTCACCGGATTCATTGTCAGGCAATTGGGATTTGATTGGTGGGACTGGGTGGCGATCGCCGGTGTGTTGGCGCTGGTGGCCTTTTTTCTCAGTGGCGTGCCGTTCATGGTGAAGACCTGGCGCAAAGACCCTGTTATTGGCCTTATTTCTCCTGGTATGATATTCCTGCGGGCTATCGCGTTGGGTTCAGGCTATGCAATCGGGTCACTGCGATTCGTGCGGGTAGCGCCTGAGACTCATGCGGTGCTGAGTGCCAGGGATCGGCTACTAAAGAGAACCGTCGACCTGGTTGGGGCCGTGACAGGCTTGACCCTCTCGGCACCTCTGTTAGTGGCAATCGCAGTTGCGGTCAAGATCGACTCTGCTGGACCGGTCGTATTTGTTCAGGATAGAGTGGGCGAAAACGGGCGCCCGTTTCAGCTGGTCAAGTTTCGAACGATGGTTGTGGGCGCGGACGAGCGCCTCGCGGAGTTGGTCGACCTCGATAACCTGGAGGAGCCTGTATTTAAGGTCAGAGATGACCCCAGAGTTACCAGGGTCGGCCGATTCTTGCGTCGTTTCAGTCTGGATGAGCTGCCCCAGTTTCTCAATGTGTTGCGAGGCGAAATGAGTTTGGTGGGCCCGCGCCCGGAGGAGGAATGGCTGGTTCGACTGTATAACGACCGTCAGCGCCGGCGTCTGGCCGTCAAACCTGGAATCACGGGCCCAATGCAAATCAATGGTCGGGCCAATCTGACTCTGAATCAGCGCCTCGACCTGGAATTGAACTATATCGAAAACTATTCGTTGCGGCGCGACTTACTGATACTTCTCAAAACTTTGCCGGCTGTCGTCCAGGGTTACGGCGCGTATTAATGAGAAAATTGTCAATGGTCAATTGCAGAGGCTACACGTAGAGGCTGTTCTTGAGTGCTCTTATCGAAATTCCCATGAACCGCATTCTTCTGGCCGGTATAATCATCGTGATGGTTTTGTTTGCCCAATCCTGTGTGCCGCCGCAACAGGACATGTTGGAGTCTGGTGCGACCCAACCAGCCGTGGCAGATGAGGCTGATATGACAGCGACCGCCATCGCGTCAATGCCGACTCCCACCCCGGCGCCAACCGATACGCCGACATCGGAGCCGCTGGTGCCAACCCTGGCGCTAAACACTGTCGAGCCAACGGATCTTCTGCAGCGGCAAAAAACTCTGACCGCTGAACCAACCATCGGGCCAACGGCAACCTTGCCTGCCGAGATAACTGAAGTTCCCATGGACCAGCCACCGTTGCCAACGAACACGCCTGCGGTTGACTCTTCGCAGGAAGCGGATACACTTGTTCCGGTCGTGGAACAATTTGCTGAAGGGCCACTTTTTTCAGCGCCGGAACCGGGAAGTCTCCGCAGCCGTCTCGGAGTAGGTGTACCACGTCATGTGTCGGATCAGTACCTGGACCAGGGATTGGCGCAGCGGTTGGGCTTTGGTTGGTACCTGGATTGGGGTCCCAATGAGGCCCCACCTGAGATTGAAGGGGTCGAATTTGCGCAGATGATCCGTGTGTATGGCCCTGATTTCGTGCCCAATCGTCAGTCGATTGCCAATGTCCTTGCCACGAACCGCGGCGCTCTCTGGATCATCGGCAACGAGCCCGATGTGCCCTGGCAGGATAACCAGACCGCCGGGGGCTATGCCCAGGCCTATCATGAGCTTCATACTTTCATCAAATCGTTGGACCCCAATGCACAGGTTGCGATCGGTGGTGTTTCACAGATTACGCCCCTGCGCCTCCAGTACCTGGATGATGTTTTGACGGCCTATGAACGGATGTTTGGACAGCCCATGCCGGTAGATGTTTGGAATATCCATACCTTTATCCTGAGAGAGGAAAGGGATTCCTGGGGCGTCTCCATTCCGCCAGGTATGGATGTCTCCCAGGGCATACTTTGGGAGATTGAAGACCACGATAATCTGGAGTTGTTCAAAAAACAGATTATTGAGTTTCGGCGCTGGATGGCTGAAAAGGGTGAGAGGGAAAAGCCTCTTATTGTGACGGAATATGGTATATTGATGCCAGAGGGCTATGGCTTTGAGGATGAAGATGTAATTCAGTTCATGGAAGGTAGCTTTGATTTCATGCTCGAAAGCCGTGATTCAGAAACCGGTCTGCCCGGCGACGACAACCGGCTGGTGCAGCGATTGACCTGGTTTAGCCTGGGCGATGACCAGTACCCCACGGGCAATCTTCTGGATCCGGCTACCGGCGAGCTTACGCCGGTGGGTGAAGCATTTGCCGGCTATGCTGCGCGCCTGGATGCGAATTAGCAGGGGCGACAGGCTCGTTCTATCGGCTTATCGCGCCAGATGGCGCTTTGGAGAATTCCATGCGAAATGTTAGAAACTGGGTATTATTGATATTGGTGATGGGCTCCATGCTTTTGATGCCATTGGCTTCCTACGCCGACCCGGGGGAGTCGAACTGCTACTATCCCTCGTTGTCCGAACGATTTGGCGTGACAGTGCGCTCCGATACCAACATCGATCTCTATGATGTTGAGTTGCTCTCGGCCGGACGCTACCTCAATTGGCTGGCACACCCCTACGCTTCTCACCCCAATCAGATGCACTACTACAGGATGATCCGCATCACTGAGAATGCCTTTTACCCCTCGGGTGAGCAGCTTACTGATACAGCCCGCCTCAATCCGGGAACCACTTGGATTATCGGCAACGAGGCGGATGTTATCTGGCAGGACAATGTCACACCGGAGGTGTATGCCCGCCGTTATCACGATGCCTACGAGACCATCATTGCTGCAGATCCCACGGCGAAATTTGTCATCAACGGTGTGGTACAGGTGTCGGAGCTGCGTCTGGAATGGTTGAATCAAGTATTGGCGGCCTATCAGAACATGTACGGTACCAATATTCCGGTCGATATGTGGAACGTGCATACCTATGTGGGCAACGAAATGCATCGCATGTGGGGCTTTGACCTGCCTCCAGGCATTGACAATGCGCCCGGCTATACCGGCAATGAGTCAGGAGAGTGGTTTGAGGCGGGCTATGGTCCGGCGGGCGATGACATCATCCATCTCAGCAACCACCTTGGCAGCCAGGCCTGGTTTGCCTTCCACGGCAGCGAAGTCACTGTTCACCTTGGTACAGCGCCCGACGCGGGCATCGTGGAAATCTTCGCTGATCTGAATCCTGTACCGGTTGCGACGGTGGATCTTTATGCGCCCGACTGGGGAATGACCGAGGTGACTATCAGCGGGCTGACCAGCGACCCTCCCCCCATTGGCGATCGGCATCACATCCGGCTGCGTGTCACAGGGGAAAACACACCGCCATCCTTCAATACCTGGGTGCGGGTTGATGCGATCGAGGCGCCCTCTACTGCCGGCCTTCCCAATGGACGGCTGGAAAGTCATGCCAGGCCTCGAGCCCATATCGAGAGGGATTTGGAAAATCATGACAATATCGCCATGATCGAGCAACAGATCCGCGATTTTAGGCAGTGGATGGCGGACCACGGCCAGCGGGACAAGCCATTGATCCATACGGAGTATGGGATTCTCATGCCGGAGGAATTCGGTTTCGATTACCCCAGGGTCAGTCAGTTCATGCTGAATAGCTTCGATCTGTTGGCCGGCGATTTCACCGATCCGGACACCGGCTACCCCGCCGACGGCAATCGACTGTTGCAGGAGTGGTTCTGGTTTTCGCTGGCAATCGAGGAGTTCGATGGCTTCATCAACAAGAGTGGCCTGTTTGACCCCTATACAACCCAGATAAAGGCATTGGGAGAGGACTTCGCCGGCTATGTTGTGCCCAGATCCAATGACTATGTTGATCTGGCAGCAGCGTCGCTTACTTTCACGTCCACATGGTCTTTATTTGCCAGTGCACCCAGTTGGGTACAGGTTGAGGCTGGCGCTGTCAACAAGGGAACCATCGACTCTGGCTCGTTTTATATGAACCTGGTTGATGGATGGACCACGGTCAGCAGCCAGTGGTTCAGTGGCCTTTCAGCGCGCTACTCTGGCAACGCCAGTGGTTCGACCAATCACAATTGGTACCCCGTGTCCGATGGTAGCAACGTGCTTGTTCTCCATGTCGATGGACTCGGCCAGGTTGACGAACCCTGCGAATCGAACAACTACCTGAGTGTTCCCCTGGACGCACCACCGTTCACCGATCTGGCGTTGAGTAACCCCAGGACGATTCCCGAGACTATCCCGCATCCTGGCTCTGGCCAGCAAGCGGATGTCACTATTCTGGCGGACCTGCAAAACCTGGGAGGCCTGGGCACGGCTGACAACCAGGTCGTCATCAGGCTTTGGCGCGGCGACCCGGACGCAGGTGGCGTTGCAATCGATGATGTGGTGATTACGCCCAGCACCATGACACTGCCGACCACTGTGCAGTTCGATTGGACAGATGTTCCGCCAGCCTTTCATGATATGACCATTGAAGTGATTCCTGTGCCGGAGGAAACGAACCTGGATAACAACCGTGTTCAGATCAGTTTCCTGTTATCGGACCACGCAGTCTTTATTCCGACGATGCTGTCAGGGCTGGGAGACGGGATTGAATCCTTGGATCAACAGGTGGAGCTGCCTCAGCCTGCGGCATTGCATCAACCAGAATTCCCGTCCGTGCTGGACAAGATCAGTCACATGATCCCGCCAGATTATTTGGGAGGCGAATAAGCACCATGGCTGACAAAAACGAGAAAACAGAACGAACCATCTTTCATTCACGGGCACTCTTGTTCTGGGTGGTTGCCGCAACATTGATCGTTGGCTCGCTGGCTGCATTGCCTGTGGCCTGGGCGCTTCCTGATCAAGCTCCCGATTTTCAGACCGTGCCAACGCGCACCCCAACCCCCACATCTCCCGGCAGTGGCCCAACACCAACCGACCCGCCCAGTGGACCTACGGATACGCCCGTTGTACCAACCAGCACGCCGGTTCAACCAACGCGTACCCCAACCCCGGTTCGACCCACCGATACGCCTGTTCCTGGACAGCCCACCAGCACGTTGACCCCGGTTCGTCCGACCGATACGCCCGTTCCCGGACAACCCACCAGCACGCCGGGCCCAGTGGAACCAACGGCGACCCTTCCTGCGGCTGTGACGCCGGTGGTTCCTCCGGTTCCGGTGCCTCTGTTTGTGCCGGAGGATTGTTTGACCTGGCCGACGCCAGGATTTATACCGGAGCAACTGCCAACACTGATGTTCGAGGGGAGCAGCGATTTCTTCATGGCGGTGCCAGGACAGAATGTTCAACTGAGCTTGAATCTCAAGAATCTTGGAAGTTCCCCTGTCCATGACGTCGTAGTCTGTAATCCACTGGATTCGGCCCTTGAGTTGGTTGATGCCAGTGTGACCCAGGGGACAACCCGCGTCATGCCAGGTGGCGTGATCGCCGAGCTCGGCACGGTGCCACCTCGAGGCACAGCGGAAATACAGCTGATGCTGACCATACGGGGTGAACAGCCGCTGGGCACTGTCATCGAAAACCAGGCATGGGTTGCGGCGGATGACCAGCGAGCCAGTACGTGGCTCTGGACCTGGGCCCTGCCGCCGGCCTGGCTGCCACCGACCGGCAACTGATTGTAACGGCGAAATCTGGCCGTGTCCCGTCTGCAGAAATGGCTGCCACCGATCTTTGTTTTTGGAGTCGCTCTGGCGGTCTATTCCCTTTCGTCGCCCAGCGGCCTTACCTGGGCCAACGATAGCGCCGATGGCGGCGATTTGATTGCCGCGGCCCTGGTTAGCGGTGTCCCCCACCCGCCCGGTTATCCAACCTACACCCTTCTTGCCCGGCTATTCACCTATCTGCCCTTCAATACGCCGGCCTGGCGCGTGAGCCTGCTTTCCTCGATCTGCGGCGCCCTGGCGGCAAGCCTGGTAGCCGCCATCGTGCAGCTTCTGATCTCGCCCCACTTGCGCAGGGACGGTCATTTGCCAGGAGAATCTAAGCCAGATATCGATACATTTCTGACGCGCCCAGCCTTGCAAATGTTAGTGGCAGCGACTGCTGGGCTGATGTTGGCATTTGCCCCCACCGTATGGGGGCAATCGACTGTGGTCGAGGTCTACGCCCTGCACATGGCGTTGGCTACCGCCATGGTATTCTGCCTGTTACGCTGGCGTTTCGGCGGCAACGTGGTCTGGATGGTGGCAGCCGGCCTGGTCTTTGGGCTGACCCTCGGCAATCACCTGACAAGTATCTGGCTTGTGTCCCTGGTTATCCTCTTCCTGTGGGATGGTCTGCGGCACCGACGGTCCGGAGGGCAGGCTTGGATTGTGCCTGCAGTGTTTGTTTTTGCCAGCCTGGCTGGACTCACTGTGTATGCTTATTTACCACTCGCGTCGGCTGGGCGTCCTCCCATCAATTGGGGCAATATTCAGGGCACCGGGGATTTCTGGTGGCTGGCCACCGGTCTGCTGTATCGTCCATTTGTATTTGCCGTGGATGTATGGGATGCGCTTGGCCGGTTGATTGCCTGGGTTGCCATGCTCTGGCGAGATTTTCTGCCATGGGGAATTGCGCTTGCGTTACTGGGCATCGCGCTGGCCTTTCGCCGCAACCGGATGCTGGTCTCCGGTGCCCTGCTTTCCCTGTTTCTCGGCCTGATGTGGGCCATTAGTTTCGACACGAGCGATTCGGTTCTCACCCTGCTTCCCGGGTGGGCTTTTGTCGCCGTGACCGCCGGCTTGGGATTGGCTGCGATTGCCGGGTGGCTGGTACGCTTTGATGACAGGGGTGGTTTCATTACCTGGGTACTCTGTCTGGCGCTGGTGATTATTCCCCTCGTCATTCATTGGCCTGCACAGAACCTGCGCCGGGAGTCGGCAGCGGAGGACTTCGTGGAGACCGTGCTCTCAAATGTCGCGCCCAACGCGCTGCTGCTTACGGTCGGCGACCGGGCAACTTTCGCGCTCTGGTATGCTCGCTATGGGTTGGGCGTACGACCCGACGTGATGGTGATTAGCCGCGACCTGTGGTATCTGGACAGCTATCGGGAAACGGTCGGTTACACCCATCCTGCATTGGCTGGAGACATGCCCAGCGTAATGCTGCCGGAAGTTCTACGCGACGCGAGTCGCCAACGGCCCGTGTATGTGACTGCGGCTTCCGAAGGCAGCCTGGATCTGGCGTCCATGGGGTTTTCCGAGAGCGACCCCTTTCAGTTGATCCCGGTCGACCTGACTGGGCCTGGTGGGGAGGGACTCCCTGGTGGATTATGGCAGCTCCTTCCCGCTCCGCGAGGTGCAGAAATTCTCCTAATCTGGCCTGTGCGAAGTCCCCTTTCGGGTCAGTCGGGTCAACTGGCGCAAGCATGGCCGGATGGCCGACTAACCATGATGGGGGCTACGCCCAGGCTAGACTCCAGCGCAGGGATTTGGCAATTCTGGAATTGCTGCCTGACGCCGATTTTTTTTGGCGAAAATCCTGGCCTGTGGTACCGTATACACTCTCTATGATAGAACAACACTCCTACGGGCAGACAACTGAAAAGGGCTCATCGCCGGGCAGGATCGGATGTGGCCTCCTTGTAGGTCTTCTGCTGCTTTTCATCCTGTTTGCGGCCGCCAAGGGGATTCGTACTCTGCCTGCGGCCCAGGGCGCGCTGGATGATCTGCGGGTGCTCCAGGGAATCGATCTCGGGTCGATGTCAGAACTGGATGGAGAGACCGTGCGGGAGTTCCACTATCGTTTGGCCAAATTGGAAGCCAATCTGGCCACGATTGATGCAGAGATTTCAGCCTTTTTGCCCCTGACCCGCCATATGGGCTGGTTGCCTCAGGTTGGCGACGAGGCACGGGCGTCGTCCGATATGCTCGAATTGGGATTGGCGGCAGCCACCGCCGGGCGAGCGGCCATGGAAGGAGCCTTGCCGGTACTCGAGGCTTTTCAAGAACCGGGCGAAGGTTCTTCCATGGCTCGCGTTGTTTCTGCGCTCGACCAGGCCGAATCCAGTTGGGCTGAGGCCGACGCAGCCTTGAGTCAGGTCGCCGCCGCTCGAACCCAACTCGATCTGAATGCCCTCGACCCTCGTCTTTCCGATCAGATCCAGCGTTTGGATGACTACTTGCCCCTTCTTGACGCGGGTATCGATCTGGCGCGGGCAGCACCTGGTCTGTTTGGGGGTGAGGAGGCCAGGACCTATTTGCTGCTCGCTCAGAACAGTGAAGAATTACGGCCAACGGGGGGGTTTATCTCAGGCGTGGGCTTTCTGAAGATCGATGGCGGTGAGTTGTCAGATCTGGATTTTGAGGACAGCCATCTGGTCTACAGCGCCGATGTCGACCATCCGCCAGCGCCGTCTGACCTGGAAACCTATATGCAAGCCGAGATTTTGCTCTTTCGCGACGCCAATTGGTCGCCCGATTTTCCAACATCGGCGGTTGTCGCACAAGCGTTGTACCAGTTGAACAGGGATGAGCTAAGTGATGGGGTCATTGCCTTCGATATGGAGGCGGCCCGTCTTATCGTGGATGCTCTGGCGCCTCTGGAACTGCCCGGTTATGAGGAACCTGTGACCGGTGAAAACCTGATTACAGCCATGCGAACCATCTGGGCCTCACCCTTCGAAACGGAAAGCACGATTGCCGATCCCCAGAAGGCCGGGTGGTGGTACCATCGCAAGGACTTCATGAGCGATCTTGCTGGAGCTGCCCGCAGCAAGGTAGAGTCGGGCCAGGCTGATCTGGGGCAGCTGGCTCGGGCCCTGTATACGGCCCTCGAGGAAAAGCACATCCTGATCAGTTTGAACGATCGCGCCGGCGCGGACCTGTTGGCGCGGACAGGCTGGGATGGCAGTCTGCAACCTGGAGATGGCGATTATCTGTTGGTGGTTGACAGCAACGTGGGCTGGAACAAGGTCAACACGCTGGTCGATCGAGAGGTGGTCACCCGGGTAACGCCCGGCGAAGCCGGCATTGCCCAGGTTGTCCTGGACATCACCTATACCCACAGGGGTGAGCCGGGATCGGCGCCTTGTGTTCATGAGTCGCGCTATGGTGACAGTTATGAGGACATGATTCGTCGCTGTTATTTCAACTATATCCGGGTATATGTGCCGGGCGGCGCTACGTTGCAGGATTCCTCGGGTTTTGAACCAGGTACCGTGACCAGTTTCCCCGGCGAGCACGGCACAACAGTTTTGGCCGGTTTCGTCGTACTTCCGCCCGGCCAAGAGCACCAGGTGCGCTTGCAATACGAGCTGCCTGCCGGTACCATCGGTGGTGACCGATACGACCTTCGTGTTCAGAAGCAACCGGGCACACCTTCCTGGCCGGTGACAGTGATGCTCACAGACTCGCAAGGTGATTGGCAACTCGTCGAGCCCGAAAGTGGCCTGGATCAAGACGAAAATACAGTCCTGTTCTGGCTGGCAAGCGATACGGACTTGTCCTTTGAACGGGTGAGATAGACCGAATCTGCGAGACAGAAAGAGTTTATTGTGATCAGATCTACTGTGGTTGCGGGGGCATTCGCTGGCTTGCTGCTGCTGAGCCTGACCGGCATGGTAATGGCGTCCGGCAGCAATCTTTCCAGCATCGCAAGGGATGTCACTTATCAGCAAGAGACGCCTGGCCGGCCAATTGTCATTCGTTGGTCGACTGAGACCGAGGTCGACACGGCCGGATTCAACATCTACCGTTCGCAGAGTGAGCAGGGCCCCTGGGTTCAGATCAACGGGCGGTTGATTCCGGGTGCGCCCGATCCATTGCGTGGCGGTAGCTATGTCTTTACCGACACCGAGGTCATCGCTGGCAACACCTATTGGTATGAACTGGAAGAGATCGAACTGTCGGGACGGGCGACTCGTCTGGAGCGTACCCGCGCGCTGGCTGAATCGCAGAAAGGTGACCTGTTGGCGGGTCTACCCTGTGGAAGCAGTTTATTTGCAATGGTATCGCTAGGGATTATGGTAATAGGGGGGCGCAGGAAGATTCATGCCCGTGCCTGATGTAATGCTGATCAGTCCGCCGGACTACAACACTCGGGAGTTTCGTGGCGCTCAACCCCTGGGTATCGCTTACCTGGCCTCGACACTACGAACGCAGGGAAACGTGTCTTGCCGGCTGTTGGACGCGAATGTTGATGGTCCAACACCAATCGACCAGGTAACGGCAGAGGTTATAGCTTTCGTGGAGGAGGTGCGTTCGACCGGGGGACATCCGGTGGTCGGTATTTCCACCGTTTCCCAGGTGATCAAGACGGTCGTGGTGTTGGCCGACCGGATCAAGGCGGCTTTTCCTGACACGTTGATCATACTGGGCGGCTATCACCCCACCTTTGCCCACCGCGAGATACTTAGAGATTTCCCATCGGTGGATATCTGTGTGCGCGGGGAGGGAGAGCAGACACTCCTTGAGATCATGTGCCATTGGCAGGAGGTCTGGCAGCAAAACCGGGCAGAAAATGATCTGAGCCATATCAGGTGGGACCATATTGCGGGCGTTTCATGGCGAGACGGGGAGAAAATCGTTGCCAATAGCAGCCGTCCCAATGCCAGGGACCTGGACCTGGTCCCCTTTCCAGCACGCGATCTTCTTCCCGGGTTGGCATCCTATCCTGTGTACAATGACACAGTATCGGGAACGGTGCGCCTGCGAGTCTCCCTGATGTCCAGCCGGGGTTGCCCATTTAGCTGCAGCTTCTGCTCGATCATCACCTTTTATGGAGATGGGGGTGGAAAGCCCTGGCGCGGCCGCAGCGTGGAGAACGTCGTGGCGGAGATGATCGAGGTGGCAGATACCCTTGGCGCCGGGCATTTCGAGTTTCAAGACGATAATTTTTTTGTGCGGCCTGAGCGGGCACAGGCGATCGTGGAAGGCTACGCTGCCACAGGGCGGGACTTCTCTTTTGCCTTTCTAACCAGGGCCGACCAGATTGTCAGAGGAGAGAGTTACTTTCCGGCCCTCCGGGATGCTGGTTTGCGCTATGTTAGCGTGGGTATCGAAAGTGGCAGCGAGGCATCGTTGAAACGGATGGTCAAAGAAACTTCAGTGGAACTCAATCGCAAGGCGCTAAAAATACTTCACGACAACGATGTAGCTGCTCAGGTCGAGTTCATCATGTTTGAACCTGGCAGCGCGCTGGGTGACCTGCAGGATAATCTACAGTTCCTGGAGGAGCAAGGGCTTTTTGGGTACTTTCCGCCATTGATTTTTGGTGGTCTACTCCTGTTTCCCGGTACTCCGATTCGCCAAAAAATTGCCAGAGAACGGGGGACCACTGGCAGCATTCACAGCAACCTTCCATACAGCTTTCAAGATGGACGAGTGACCCAGGTCTTCGATCTGCTGAGGGCGTTTGAAATGTCTATGGGTCCGCAATGGTTTGATGTTTCTTTTGCGTTGCTGGACGGGATCCCCACCATGGAGATCGAGTTGAGCGCAAACGGCGAATCTCAAAGCGACGCCGAGAGGCTACGCGCTCTGGCCGAGATGAAACTGGAGTTTTTTGCGTTGACTCGGATTCCCTACAATCTGCTGAGGCGGGGATTGGCTCAGGTAGCGAATGAGGGATCGATTTCGCAGCGTGAGTTGCTGGACGGGTCTTGGAGAGACCAGCAGGAAATCATGGAGCGGGTTCAGCAACTCCAGGCGTTTTTGCCAGAAGTGAACTGAGAATCCCGGGCAACCGGTGGCGGTCTCTGCCCAGGCGCAATCGAAAACTGGGCAGGGTCTCCAGCATGTCGACCAGGAAGGCCAGTTGTTCGGAAACCTGGGCAGGATCGTGGAGATCAAGGCTGTAGGGGAGTAATTCGCTCAGAAGAGTCATCTTGTTCGCCGGCTCCAGCGTTGTTTCCGATCCATCGATGACCTCGGGAACGAGGATGATGGCAACTTCCCCTTGTAAAGCGATTCTTTGCGGGTATGCTTCGTTCAAAAAAACCAGATGTTTCCCTACAGCGTTGGGAGGATCGGAAACGTGGGGTCGGAGCCGGGGAAACCAGGCCAGGGTTTGATCGGTGACGTTCAGGGTATTCAACAGAGAAACGACCGTCAATGCACGATCCTGCGATCGAAGCAAGATTGTCGTGTCGTCGCCCAGGAAATCGAAGCCTTGCTGAACGCAGGAGAGCATCGCAGTTGTTTTGCCTGCCCCCGATTTGCCGGCAATCAGGATGGCCTTGTTGTTCAATGCGATGGCTGAGGCGTGCACCAACTGGAGTCCGTACCGGCGCAGGTGCTGATAAAGTGTGATGAAAATCGCCTGTTTGTAATGGTCGGGGAGCCAGTTCCGGGGATCCCGTACAAATCCGAGGGTACGGGACTTTGAGAAGTTGCTGGCCGTGAACACCTGGTTGCCATGGAGGGTGAATAGAAAGGGCCCTTCGCCGTACTCAGCGGTTTGTTGTTCAACCGACCGTTGCTGTGGGGGCCAGGGGAGCCTGGGGAAAGCCATCGAGGTCGCGGCCACGTCGAGAAAATCAAGGGTGAAATCGGGTGCCACCCCTGGCGCTGGTTCTTCGAGATGGACGAGTGGGCGGTTGAAGCGCTCGTCCATCCGCTTGCTGCTCGATCTTATGCGCGTCGCGCAGGGGCCGACCTGGATCAAGCGCTGTTGTGAAAGGGGAATCGACTCGAAAGTGGCTTCCAGGTGTTGAAAGAACTGGGCCGGGGTTACGCCTGACATGTTGTCGGTGAAAACGCTTAATCGTTGGTAACGCAAAAAAGGGAAGCCAAAAACAACTTCCCTTTTAGCCATACAACTCTGCTGAAGGCAGGGCCAGCAGCCAGCGCTAATACCTGTCTTGCAAGCGACGGATGGTACTTTGTAACGAGGTGAATCTACTGACCAGGCTCAAGCCAATTGCCGGTAGGCGTGACTGTACCCAACGTCACCTTCTGAAGCCGCTGATGCTTGGTCAGTTTCGGGGTTTTGTACGTCTTCTTGACTGGAACATTTTTATTCACGATAAGACCTCCGTGGGTTGTCTTGCGCCTCAGGCGCTGCAAGAGTAGGCGTGCAATGCGCAGGCGAGCGGCCTACCCAAAATCATCTACACAGTTGAAATTCTAACTCCACCAACGCGAGTCGTATTGCTTGCTAGGGCCGTGCTGAAGGTGAGCGTGGGCATCAGAACTCATTCCACAATGGTCACCAGACCCTCATCTACCAGATCGCCTACCAGTTCCAATACGTCCTTTTGTGCGATCATGGGCTCTACCTCATAGTTGTCGGCAATCATAGCAGCCAAATCGCCAACGCTTTTTGAACCATCAAGGCTTGCCCATATCTCGGTTGCAACGGCGTTGAGGCTGAAGAATTCTCCACTCTTTTGGTCGATGAGCAATGTTTCGCCGTCAACGATTCGATCGATGACATACGTTGCATCTTTGGCAACTTGTGATTCAAGGGATAACTGAGGCATAACAATGCAGGACGCCACTGGAACTAGTGTTCAGCGAACACGGTTGAATTATAGCATAGGCTTTTGGCATTTGTCAAGGGAAAACAGAGGCCACTTAATTTTCGATGAAATGCTTTGCCCTGGTGTCGGCTGGATTACTTCGAAAATCGGTGTTTGCTGTTATGGTTGTAGTGGCATGGGAACTTCAGTCCTGGCATCTACGTCTGAAGTCTGAGCCGCGCACGTGCGACGACTCGCCTTTCAGGCTGCCGCAAATAGAGTCGTCTGATCCTGAAGTGTTTTCAGCCAAAAGCCTGTACGGGTCTGTTTTCGTCGCCGGTCTCCGTTTGGACACAGGAAAACAACGATTGGGAGATAAATCTGGATGTCAAAGGTATTCAGTCGCTTCTGTTTGATTGCCGTTTTACTGGTCACCTTCGCCGGGGGCTTCAACAGGTATTCCCTACCTCTCGCCCTGGCCGAGTCTGACGGTCCGCAATTGCTGCGTACGGAGTCGTCTGGTCTTGTTTTTGATCTCTCCGTGCCATTACCCGTCGTTGAAGAGGTGTCGATTGAAGGCAATCAGTTTCATCGTCTCGAACTACCAGAATACGGTGCCTATGGCGAAATCGGACAAGCTGAATTACTGCAGCGGGGACTCCTGGTTGGAATTCCGGTCGGTGCAGAGGTCACGGTTCGTATCCTGGAGACCGAAGTAGAAGAGTTTCCAGAGCCGCTCCACATTGCTCCCGTGTTGAAAAGAGAGATCAACTATGACCCTGAGACCGGCAAGCCTGATCTGGTTCCGGGAGTTCTCGAACGGTACTCCCTGGACGAGGGATTCTACACTACCGATGAATTTGCCCCTGCAGATATTGTTGTTGTGGATGAAATCGGCTTCATTCGCCAGCAGCGGTTTGTCAGGATCGTTCTTCGGCCCTTGCAATATAACCCGGCCACGGGCCAGTTGAGGGTCCACCGCTATCTGCGTGTGGAAGTAACATTTTCTGGCCAGGAAGCTGGCTGGCTGGCTGGCGGGGAGATCCAGGGGAATGATCCCTTTGATCCTATCCTTCGCAGCCAGCTTCTCAATTTCGAACAGGCCAGACAATGGCGTGCGCCCCATCGACCAGACCTGCGCGAAGTGGCGCGCAGCAACATTGGCTATCCCGGCGACATGGCCGGCCCCTGGTTCAAGACCTCGCTAAGACACACCGGCTTGTACAAGGTCACGCTGCAGGAGCTCCAGGATGCCTCTCTGGCCCCGTTGGCAACGGCTGATCCAGCGCTTCTTCAGGTGTGGCACAATGGAGAGGAACTGGCGGCTACCTTTCACGGCGACGCCGACGCCAGTTTCGACGAGGGCGAAGCGTTGATCTTCTATACCGATGTGCCACGCTCCCTGTACAGCGAAACAGACGTCTTCTGGCTGACCGTCGGGAATCAGGCAAGGCGAATGTCGAGTATCGACGCGACGCCGTCTGGCCTGCCGCCGGAAAGCAGCGTTCCCGAACGTATTCAACTGGAAGAGGACTTTATTTTCCGCCATGACCTGCCAGATTATTCTGCACCGGAGCCAGACTATCCTCGCTGGTATTGGGCCGAAATCCATAACTTGTTTAACCCGAACCTGGAAATTTCAGCAGTGCTGAATGACGCAGTAACCAATGGTTACAATGCCACGTTGAGGGTGCGTCTGATGGGGTGGACCAAAATCCCCGACGTAAATCCAGACCATCACGTGACCGTTTCGGTCAACGGCCACCAGGTCGGAGATCTGTTGTGGGACGGACAGAAGGAGATTATCGAGCAGGTCCAGTTCCCAGCCTCCCATCTGATTGCCGGGCTGAACACGATCCAGTTTAACGCGCCGGGCGATCTCCCGGGGGTATTCCTGGATCACTCCTATCTCGATCGGGTGGAACTGGGATATCGCCAATACACCAGGGCTCGAAACGATCGATTATTGTTCGGGTCCGAAAGCTATGGGGCGCTAGAGTTCGAGATTCAGGGGTTCACCCAACCGGGCGCATTTGTGTTTGACGTGACAGATTCACTGTCGCCGCTTCGATTGACCGGTGTCCAGACCGGAGGAACGCATTCGGCAACAGAGGCCGGTCCAACGATCGAAGGACAAACCGACCTGTCCGAAAAGCTGTTTTTGCCGGCCTTCGGCGCGGGCGGCGAAGCAACGTCGGGCAATATCAGCGTACGGTTTCAACGTTCGTTGAGTGGTGAACACCGCTTTGCAGTGGCTTCGCTCGATGGCATAAACCGCGTTCCGGCCATCGTGCGCGACAGGGGTTCTGACCTGCGCAATGTAGCCAATCAGGCCGATTATCTGTTGATCACCCACGATGATTTCGCCGGCGCAGCCGGTTTGCTGCGGGATCACCGGGCAGGCCAGGGACTTACAACGCTGTTGATCGACGTCCAGGACATTTACGACGAATATTCCGGTGGCCGCCTCGACCCAGGCGCCATCCGCGACTTCGTCGACTACGCCTATCACAACTGGCAAATGCCGCAACCGACCTACATATTGCTGCTGGGTGGGGGTCATTTTGACTATCGCATGACCACCGGGTCGGCGGGATATCCCAATTTCATTCCCCCCTATTTCGCCTGCGTCGACCCTTGGGTCTGTGAGGTTGCCGTCGACAACGAGTTTGCCGCCGTCAATGGTGCCGATCGTATGCCCGACATGGCGATCGGCCGTCTTCCCGCACATGATCTGACCGAGGCCATGGTGATGGTCAACAAGATCATCAGCTATGAAACGGCCCCGCCGCCCGGCGCGTGGCAACAGACGATCACCTTTGTGGCGGACGACAAGGATAATGCCGGTGATTTCGAAGCCATGTCTGAAGCGGTCATTGCCCAGGTGCCCCAGTCCTATGCCATCGATCGAATCTACTTCGATCCAATCCCCGATGACGACGATGGCGAACCTTTCCGCTATCGCACCCAGCCCGAGGCAACCCAGGCCATTCTAGACGCAATCAATGAAGGGCGCATGATGGTGAACTGGGCAGGCCACTCGGGCACAACCGGTTGGGCCCATGAACGGCTGTTGAGGGCCAACCCGGCCACTCGCAACGACATTCTGGAGATGCATAACGGCGCCAGGCTTCCAGTGTTTTTGGATATGGCCTGTCTGAGCGGCAACTTCGCCGATATCTACTATCCAAGTGTTGAAGCCAGTCTTCTGGGGTGGGACCAGGGAGGGTCGGTAGGAGGATGGGCCGCCACCGGGTTTGGCGTGGCAACGGGACATGATTTGCTGCATCACGGGTTTTTCGATGCCCTGTTTCAGCAGGATGTTTCCCAGTTTGGACTGGCAGCGATTGCCGGCAAGGTTCATCTTCAAGCGCAGGGAAGAAGCCTGGACCTGCTTGATACCTTCGGCTTGCTCGGCGATCCGGCTTTGCAGATTATCACGAATCATTGATTTGACAGGCCCAAACCCCTATGCTACCATCGCCAACTGGTTCGGGGCTCTCTCAACGACTGATCAGACACCAGTTAAATTTTTTGCCCATTTGCCGACAGGAGGAGAAAAGTTGCGCTCAAAACGTCATTCATGGCAGTACATCATTGGGCTGTTCGCTCTTGTACTTCTTGTTCTGGGGTTGACAGGTCCAGATGCCTTTTCGGAGGTCGATTTTACTTATTTCAACTTGGAGCAAGGCAATGCCGGGAACGAAGTTCGAGTCTTGTGGGGCACTGAGACCGAGAGAGATGTAGCAGCTATGCAGGTGCTTCGGCATACCTCCACCGATATTGACGTGGATCTGGACTGGCAAATCTACGCCGTGCATTTGGAACAGCCTCGGGGCAGTGTCACCAGCGGTGCTGACTATGAATGGATTGACACCGACGTAACACCGGGGGAAACATATTTCTACTGGATCCTTGAGATTCGCACTATTGGAGTGCCGGGTGATTACATAGGCCCGGCCCGTTTCCCTGAAACCGCGGGACCAACCGAAACACCCACGCCCACTCCGACCGATGCACTGCCTGGCAATACGCCAGAGTCAACAGCAACCCACACGCCGACAGCAACTCATACTCCTACGGAAACGTCAGTACCGCCGACCAATACGCCAACGTCAGTGCAAGTAACCGATACGCCGGTACCGTCGGGCGGAAACCAGCAGCAACAGCCGACCGATACGCCCTTTGTGCCGACAAACACGCCGGTCGCAGCCACCGATACGCCGGTGGCCCAGCCTACAAACGCGCCAGTAGGAGAGCCCACCGACACGGCCGTGCCGCCAACCGCCGACGCGGGCGGCAATGAGCCGGCAGAACTGCCAAGCCCGACCCCTGTACCCCTTGTGGAAAAACCCACGGAGACACCTTTGGTGATCGCGCCCAGGGCGGCCCCCGATCAACCTGCGTCCTCTTCCGACTCGAATGAAAGTGGGCAACCGGAAGCGTTAGTTGCAGAAGGCGCTGAGGCGGCAGTTGCCGATACGCCGACGCCCCAGGTGCTTGCCGCGGCGTCACAGCAAGAGCAGACAGCCCGGGAAGCCCGCCCCACCGCAACGCCGCGTCCTGATAGCAGCGAGCAAGAATCGGGCGATGTGTCGAGCTTACTGTTGGTGGTCGGTGGTGGAAGTCTCTGCGGCGCCCTGTTGCTGGGACTGCTGGCCCTGTTTGTCTGGTTCAAACGCTAATAGTGGAACGAAGATACCGAAGCTGCATTCCGATCAAGGTGTGCAGCTTCATGATTGCAAGACTCTTTTTTAGAGGACTATGAACAAGAATTTCAAGAGCCGTTCAGGCCACCGGCCATCAACCAGTACCGCCATCGTTGTCATGATCTTGCTCTTTCTGGTCGCTCTGAGCCTGGCAGGTTGTGGCAAGGATGATGGCGAGAAGCGGTCTGTCGGGAAAACGTCAACCAGCCCGGCCATGGCCTTGCACGATGGCCAGAAAGTGGATGCGGTCAGGATTTTGCTTGATCAGGCTGGCCTGTATCAGGTTTCTGGCGAGCAACTGGGCTCTGCCGGTTTCGACCTGGCGGCGGGAGAACCGGACCAACTGGTGTTGTCGCTTGGCGGCCAACCGGTGCCCATGACGATCCGGAACAGCGGCGCCGACCGGGATATCACCTTCTATGGTCGACCGCGTGAGAGCCGCTATGGTGATCAGAATGCCTATCGCCTGGAATGGGCGGAAGATGGGGAGAATCCCGCCACGGGAATTGAAACTATTGCTGTCACCGCAGCAAAGGGTGAGCCTGTTTCCTCGTTCCGCCAGACATCCAGTCTGGAGGAGTCGCACCACTACCTTTCGCAGACACCGGTTGACACCGATCACTGGCTCTGGCAGTCGGTTTTCGCTCCAGGTGAATTTGCCGTACCATTCGACCTGCCGGGCTGGGTAGGTGGTGATGTCGACCTGGAGGTGTCACTTTGGGCCAACACCGAATCCCCTGAGACCCCCGATCACCATACGATTCTCAAAGTGAACGAGCAGATCGTCGACGACTCTTCCTGGGATGGCCGTGGCTGGGAAACACTTTCTGCAACAGTGCCTGCATCTGCTCTGAAGCCTGTGGGCAATGAGCTGGTGATCGAAGCGCCCGGGGACACTGATGCAATCGTGGATGTCGTCTACCTGGACCGGGTGGATATGATCTACGATCGTGAGATGGTTGCTGATCAAGGCCGACTGCGATTCCAGATTGACGGCGGTGATCCTGCAGCGATTCAGGGCCTTGATGACACTGAGGTGTTATTGTGGGATGTGAGCGAAGCGGACCAACCCCGTGCGTTGGAAGGATTCGAACTCGCAGGGAATAGCTTGAGTTTTCAGAATCGACAGGCAGATGGTCCGCGGACCTATGCAGTAGCCGACTCCGACGCAAGGCTGACCCCTCTGGCGATTGAGCCTGTTTTGGGTGCAGACCTGCGAGAAAATCCAGAGGGCGCCGACTACATTGCCGTGGTCCACCCTGATTTCGAAGAGGCTCTGCAACCCTTGATGGAGTTCCGGCGATCTCAGGGGTACCGGGTGACCGTGGCTTCAATTGCCGACGTCTACGATTCCTTCAGCGACGGCAATCCCGATCCGGCAGCCATCCGCGACTATATGATCTATGCCAGCGAAAACTGGCCCGACCCCGCCCCTCGCTTTCTGCTTCTGGTGGGAGATGCCAGTTACGATTTTAAGGGTTTCACACCGGATGCTACTTCTGTCTATGTGCCAACCTATTTGATGGATACTCACTTCGTCGGTGAGACAGCCAGCGATAACTGGTTCGTCACACTGGATGGCAAAGATGGAAAACCTGACATGGCGGTAGGAAGAATTCCTGCCCAAACTGCCGGGCAGGTCGAAACCGTGGTAGCAAAGACCCTGGCTTACGAACGTGATCCCGATGCAGCCCAGTGGTCGGGGCGAGCCTTGTTCGTAGCGGACGACAAGCAAGATAATTTCCAGGCCATATCCGATGATCTGGCGAACGACTACCTGCCCGACTCTTACAGCGTAAGCAAGGTTTATCTGGGTGAAACAGACGATCCAGGGGATGAGATCATGGAGTCTCTCAACCAGGGTGTGGGACTGGTCACCTATGTGGGCCACGGCAGCATGAATGTGTGGGCCCAGGAGAAGATCTTTCAAACCGATGATGTACAATCTCTGGAAAACGATTCCGCTTTGCCCTTCATGATGACCATGACCTGTTTGGTGGGCTACTTCCATCATCCCCAGGCGACCAGCATGGGCGAGGAGTTGTTATTCAAGACCGATGGCGGGGTGGTTGCGGCCCTGGTGCCTACCAGCGAGAGCCTGGCCGACGATCAGCGCGATCTGGCGGTCAATATCTACACCCACCTTTTCGAAGGAGCGGATACGGTCGGCGAGGCAATCATGCTCGGTAAAAAAGACCTGATTCTTGATCGTGACATCATGCAGGATTTGATTGAGACATTCACTTTATTGGGTGACCCTGCTCTGGTGTTCCAACGACCGGGCGGGTAGCGAAGGTCAACCCCCAGGTCCCGATTGGCGCTGATTTGCCAAATGGGACCGTAGAGCGATAATCGGAGCTGGCAGCTATCGACCGCAGTTGACCGTGAAAATGTATAACGTACAACCGCCGCCGGCGGGGGCTCGAGGAGCTAAGCGGGCGGCGGTTTCTGTTGTACCGGGTTTGTCAAGGGACCAGGGCTTCGAAAGCCACTAATAATGGGCGAGACTCCCGTCAACTTTGGCCCTGTGAACCGCTTGGCGGAAGATCAGAAGGCTCGCTGGCACCAGGATGATCCCGAAAATGCTCAGCGCAAAAATAAACGGCATCAGCTCGGAAAAGGATGCATCGTTCAGCAGCGCCAGCCGCATGGCGGCGAGCGAGTAGGTGATTGGCAGAAGGCGCGATAGGGTCTGGAGCCATTCCGGCATCAACGCGATGGGATAATAGACGCCCCCCAGCAGAAGTGAGATGCCATTGAACAGCACCGTTACCGGATCGCCTCGCTTCAGGACCATGATAAAACTGGCGGCGATAATGCCGATGGCCGTCATGGTGATGATCGTCAACAGCAGGATGACCAGGGCCCCTGGAATGTTGCCTGTGCTGAGATTCACGTCAAACAGCAGCGCTCCCAGGGCCAGATAGACGAAAACCTGGAAGGTCACGAAACCATAATCGTAGATGCTGCTCGACAGGATGATCGTACTCAGGCGGGTTGGTGTCAACAACATGGCTTCCAGTGTTCCAGTTGTCTGGGCCTCGCGGATAGTTCTGGCGAAACTATTTAGACCCACGCCGAAATAGCCTGAAAAGGCGAGCCCGATCAACACAAAGGAGAAGTAATCACCGTTGTAGTTTTCGAGGTAAGGCGCGGCCGAATCGCCAACTAACAGGCTCAGGAAGTAAAAGATAAGAAGATTGAACAAGGTGCCAAAGAACTGGAGTACAAAGGCAAAGCGATAGCTTAGCTGAATTTGCCAGTCACGGCGCAGGAAGGCGATTGCTCTGGTCATGGCAGCTTGATTTACTGCGACTCGGTGAATCTCTGGAAAACCTGTTCAAGAGATGCCCGGTCCCGGCTGATGTCGAACACCTGGCCACCCGCTTTGGAAATCTGGTCGATCAGAGCTGCCAGAGCTTGCTCATTGTCGATGGCCTGCAGTTCAATGGTCCAGGCGCCGTCGCCATCCAACGGCGTGGCAGTCAACTGGCCGTCGATGTTGTCTGTCAGGTCTCGGGGCCCGGAGCCGAGATGGCCTACTTTCAGACGATAGGTAACGGTAGGACCGAAAGCGGCTCGCAACTCGTCCGGTGCGCCACTTGCCTTCAGTTGGCCATGGTCCATGATGCCGATTCTATCGCACAGTCGCTCCGCCTCATCCAGGCGATGGGTCGTCAAGAGGATGGTCATGCCCTCTTTTTGCAGGAGTTCGTTTTCAATGAACTGATGCAGGGCAAAGGTAGCCGTTGGATCGAGACTGCGGGTTGGTTCATCCAGAAAGAGAAGTCGCGGGTTAGGGAGAAGGGCTCTGGCAATGCTCAGACGCTGCTTTTGTCCACTGGAGTAGGTCCTGAAGGGCCTATCCGCCTGGTCCAGCAACCCGACCTGCTGAAGCAACGTGTTGGACCTTTTCTGACTGTCATCTCGGTTTAGCCCATAGAGAGAGGCAAAGAAGGCAAGGTTCCGACGCCCACTCAAGCGCCAGTAGAAACTTCGCTCATCGCCGCTGGCCATGCCGATCATCTCACGGATTTTCTGGGCCTGTGTGAGGTCAGCGCCGAAGATGGCAGCGGTGCCGCTGCTTGGAACGACGACGGTGCAGAGTAGCTTGATCAGCGTGGTTTTGCCAGCGCCGTTTGGGCCTAAGAGACCGAAGAGTTCGCCGGCGCGTACCTGCAGAGAGACCTGGTCGACGGCAGTAATGGTATCGCGTCCGTCCTCCTTGTCGGTGGAGCGGGAGCGAATCCCCAGTCGCCACCGGTTGCCAGGTGTGGTAAAATGCTTGCTCAAACGTTCGGTCTCGATTGCAAGAGCGGCCATGGCTGCGATTATACCACGCTGCTTTTGAAGTGAGCGAATTGGCCTTCTGGAGGGGGATGTTGGCCATCACCAATGCAGTGGGCTCTGAGACAAGCGCCGAGAGGATACCCTTGAACGAGAAACTGAAACACTTCATAATTGTCGCTTTCCTATGGTTCGTGCTCCTGTTGGGCGCGGTCGTTACCCTGGGGCGGCCGGTTGCCTGGGCGGGCTCTGCTGTAGGCGAACCGGAGCCGGTGCCAGCCTATTTGCCGATGGCATCAGGCATGGCTGCAACGGTCGAAAGCAACCCCCCTTCGCCCGGTGTGTATACCTTTCTCGATTACCGAAACGTGGACCCAAACCAGTATCCTTTTGTGATCGGGGGGCACCAGGTATTCCAATGGAATCTGATCGAAAATTATACCCAGGGCAGCTTTGATTGGTCCGAGGTGGATGAGTGGATCACCGAAGAGGCACAACTTGGCAAACCGGTGATCATCGGCTTCAATGCTTTCGACGGTAGATGTTGTGGCGGTGACTGGCTACCCTACTGGTTCAGACAGCAACATCCGGTTGGGGATGGGTTTGTGAGCTGCTGGGATTCCGACTACAACCAGTACATTGATATCCCCAGGTATTGGGGCCAGAGCTACCAGAACGCCTGGCGGGACTTTGTTCAGGCGGCCGCTGCCCGGTACGACAATGATCAGCGGGTCGTCGCTGTGGAGATCAGCCACGGCATGTACGGCGAGACGATCCCCAGTGATAGTCCCCACGATATTTGCCTCTACGACAACGGTTTGACCAGCGAGCTTTGGATCGAAACTGTCAATGACATCACCGATGTCTATGCCGATGCATGGCAGAGCAAACCATTGTTTATCCAGTACGCGCCCTTTTATCTGGATCGCATTGAGCGACGGGAATTCGCGCAATATGCTGGTAACCTGGGAATCGGGATGAAACACAATAAGCTGCTGGTCGATCACGACGATCAGGTGATCCACGCACCAGGCAACACCTACATCCATCAGACAGGTCAATACGATCCCATGTTCCTGTATGGGAACGACGTGCCAACGGCATGGGAGGCATATCGCAATTGGTTCCCAGGCGAGACAGACACCTACTGGGCGTTTCTGAACGGTCTTAACAAAAACCCCAACTATATTCTTGCCAATTTTTCTCTGATATCGACCGTCACAGCTCTCGAAGAGGAGATGATGCACTTTGCCAATCTGCATATGGGGCGCACGATTCTTGATACGCCCTCTGTCTGGATTGCCATGCGAGAGTCGGAGGAGGATTGGTATCCCCAGCGGGGCAATTTCGACCACTGGCTTTACCAGGACGACAACGTTCCGGGGGGGCGTACTGTGCCTGAATGGAATGCCGGCAGCGCGCCCCAGGGGCGGTACACCCGGCGTACCGATCAAGCGACGGGCAATCCCTACATGTCCTTCAACATCGACGACGGGTATATATTGGGTGGCACCAACGTAGTCAGTGTCACCGTGACCTACCGGGATAGCGGCCACGACCGCTGGTGGCTGGAATACGATGCCGTGGATAATCCCTACAAGCGGGCCTTCGAGGTGCAAAAAAACAACACCAATCAGTGGCTCACCGTTGAAGTAGCACTGTCCGATGCCCACTTCGGAAATCGCCAGGAGGGGGGCTCCAGCGCACCGGGCCAGGATTTCCGCATCTCAAGCAACAATGACGGCGACGAATTCATTCATTTCGTCCATGTCACCAGGCTCGGTTCCGGGCAAGAAATCGGTGTTACCCTGCAGCATGATGGGACGAGCTATGCCGGAACCACAGATACCTATCTGAGCGCATGGCAGCCGACTGCCAACTATGGCTCCCAGTCCCTGATGCAAGTCCGATCTGTAGATCAAATGGCATCCCTGCTCAAGTTCGATTTGAGTGGCCTCGACCTGCCTGATAACGCGGTGGTCACCGAAGCGTATCTGGATCTGTTCGTAAACAGTCGTTCCAATTCCAACTGGATGGATACCGATGTTTATGCCTTGCGGCGTTCCTGGCAAGAATACCAGGCTACCTGGAACCAGGCCAGAAACAACGTGCCATGGTCCCAACCGGGAGCAAATGGCGAGGGCAGCGATCATTCTACCGTTTTGCTGCACAGCGAGAGGTTGGACGAGATTGACGTTTGGGAGAGATTCGACGTCACGGATGCTGTGTTCGAATGGGTGAGCGGTGAGCAGCCGAACCATGGGTTGGTTTTCAAGGATAGCAACAGCAGCGGCAATGTTGCCTACAAGATCAGTACCAGGGAGGAGCCGGATATCTCAATCAGGCCGCGCCTGGTGTTTACCTACTTCACTGCTGTCATCCCGCCAACACCAACACCGACCCCCGTGCTGCCGCCTACTGACACGCCGACACCGACGCCAACGCATACGCCTGGCCCTGAACCAACACCGACCCCGACGCCAACACCGGTAGGACCACCCCGCGAGGTGATGGCTGGGCGAATGGGCCAGGTGCTAGTCATCGATGGCAATCTCGATGAGTGGGCCTTGAACAGTGGGGTCCTGCTGGATAGGAATACGGCCGATTTTGTGCATGAACGCTTAAATCCCCTCCCTGCGGACTCCAGTGCCCGGGTCTGGGTAGCCTGGCACCCGGATTGGCTTTATCTGGCGGCCCGGGTCTGGGATGATGTTCTTGTAGCCGATAGCACCTCGATTTGGCGGGATGATGGTATCGAGTTTGGCATCGACGGCGCCAACGACGAGAATTTCACCGGGCCCGACGACCATCAGATTACCGCAGCTCTGTATGACAGGGTAACCGATTGGGGTGTTATTCCCCTGGATGAGGCGCAGAGGGCACACCGGATTTTGAGCGACGGTTTCGTGATTGAGATGGCAGTGCCCCTCAGCGTGCTTCAGCCTCCGGTATGGACTGCAGGACACCAGGCCGGATTCACTATTGGCCTGCATGACGATGACGACGGCGGGGATTGGGACAGTTACATGGTATGGGAAGGCCAATATACGGTTCAGTCCCCCGAGGATTTCGGCACGTTGGTCTTGCTGGAGGAGGGTGCTCCCCCATGTTATTTCGCGGATGTCCATCCCAATGCAGATCATTCTGCCCCCGCGAGTTGTGATGGCGATGTCGACATCGCCGATGTTCAACGGGTGTCAGGATGTTGGAATTCGCCGGTCAATGCCGCCTGTCCGGCCACCCTGGATTTCGATGGTTCGACTGTGATCGATCTGGCCGATATTGCCAGCGTGGGTGTTCACTGGGGGTGGCAACAATAATCGGCGGACAGCTGGCAAGCACCGAACCTTTTTTTCCAAATGGAGCGCACCCGGGAAATCAACGCCGGGTGCGCTTCTGTCATTTGATCTGAAATCAGTGTGAGCGGGGCTATTGAGCGGAGGCAATCAGGATGGCAGGTAACCAGATACCTCCAGGGACCGGCGTGGCAGTCGGTGAAGGTGCAGGTTGGTCACCTTCCAGGCAGATGCCGTCGTCCAGTACGGTCACGCTTCTGGCCTGCCAGTTCGAAACGTAGACCAGGTTATGCATCACGGCGATTCCCTGCCCTCCCTCGTCTGGGTTTTGCTCGCCAACTTCCGCTTCTCCCATGTAGGCGTTTTGGTTCCAGGTGTCGAAGCCAAGAAGAAGATCGTTCTGGGCGTCGACGGCGTAGAGATGGCCCGTATATGGATTGTAGGACAGTACGTATGGCACACCGGGTACAGCGATTTCCCCAATAACCTGGTGATTGGCAGTCGAAAGAACGATGATTCGTTGTTCGCCACGACTACTGACATACAGGCGCTCATTGACCGGGTCGATTGCGATTCCCCAGAAATCGTTCGGCCCCGGCTGAATATCTTCCAGGAGTTCTCCTTCGCTGCTGATTACACTGATGTGCCCATGTATGTGCGACACATAAGCGCGATCGGGGAGAGCCGCGACAAATGCCGGGGTGTCAGCCACTGAGGTGGTCTCTAACACCGTGTTGGTGATAGCGTCGAGCACGGTGACGGTACTGTCGGCAAAGTTTACGACGTAGACACGGTCGCCGTTCCCGGCCACACCCCAGGGTAATCCACCGACAGGAATTGCATCGACCAGGGTACCGGCGCCGGTCTGGTTGATCGAAAGACTGGCTGAATTGCGGTTGGCTGTATAGACGTGGTTGCCGGCTACGGCAACGCCGTTGACAGCGCCGCCGGCCAGGTCCTCAAAGCCCAACAGGCCGCCATCTGCAGCCCGAAGCAGAGCGAGTCTCGAATAGGTGAACAGAGCGACATAGGCCGTTTCCGGGTCGACACCGATTCCCTTTGGTTGGTCGCCAAGCATGACCGTGCGAAGGGGAACCGCCATACAAGCCGTACTTGACGGTTGAGTTGGTGTTGCCGGCACCGTTGGTACCGGGGTGTTGGTAGGAACGGGGGTATCGGTTGCGGTCGCGGTTGGAGTCGGCGAGTGTGTAGCTGTTGCAGTTGGCGTCTCGCTGGCGGCTGTCGTGGGGCTGTTTGTCGGCGAAGGTGTCGCAGTAGGTGTGTCCGTAGCTGTCGCAGTTGGCGTGTGGATAGTCGTTGCTGTTGGACTTGCAGTGGACGTATGAGTCGGCGTCGGCGTGTCGGTTGGAGGTGGAGTCGGGGATGGACCACCACAGCTTCCGGCCGGGATTATGCGGACCTGGTGGAAAACATCGGGCTGATCATCCAGATTTACCAGTTCCAGGTCTGTGCCATCGAGGCCATTGTCAAAGAACGCGTCATCGATTTGCAGAGTCGTCGTTCGCCACGTGCCAGTCTCGCCTTTATCCACGATCTGTTCCACAGTGCCGCCACTCAATGTGGGGTATCGCAACCCGAACTGACCCCCATTGCTGACAAACTCAATATCAATCGAATACGCGGCACAGCCACCATTGGCTTGGGGGGCCTGGGCTGCCCCTTCCCAGAGATCCTCGATGTCCAGGGCCAGAGGACTGTTGGCATTGCTGCGAGCTGTCAAACTCTTGTAGGAATCGGGGAGATCGTCACGAACCACCTGGTCAGCGTCGGGATTGACCTGATAAAGGAACCACTCGAAGTTGGGTAACCAGCGGCAACATGGTATGGCTCCGGGAGGCGATCCCTGGGGCTGACCATTATCACCATCAGGATAGTAGGTGCCGGCCGTGTCCCTGAAGACGATCCAAACGTCCGGGGTGTCTGCAATGCCCTTTCCAGCGTAGCGCGAGAAGATGCGACGGGCTTCGTCGGCGCCCTCCCCTGGCTGACCGATATCTGAGCTGGGGAAGTGTAACTGACTCAAGTGTTTGTCGAGCGAATTCACTACCGCCCAATAGAGTTGCCCTGGCGTACCACAGCAACTGCCAGTTTCAGAGATGCCATGTTCGCCAGTGCCCAGCCGGCTGGGCCAGGTAAGCTTAAAGATGTTGGGCCAGTTTCGATATTCCAGGCCGAGGGGATCTCTTTGGTGTCCATTTCCCAGATCTGACGTGATTCCGGTACTCTTCGCTCCCATTCCGTAGGTTTCGTAGGCATAGTCGACAACATTGCGGCCATCACAGCCGCCGCATGGTTCAGCTCGTTCATTGGCGCCCATGATTTGCCCCACAACCATCAGAGTCATCGCCTTGCCCAGGGTGTTCCCCTGAGTCACCGTCGACAGCTCTTCGCCATAGATGTCGATGAATGGCTTAACCACCTGGTCGCGCCAGACGTGCATGGCACCCCACGCAGTGCTGGGGTCAACAGGGTTGCCTTCAGCATCGGTGCAATGCTGGTCATCCAGGTCGCCGTGCCAGACCAGGCCCGCGTAATTGCAGCGGTACATATCCTTGTCCATCCAGAGCAGGGGCGCCCCGGCAGGATAACCGTCGTAGTTGCGGGTAGGATCCATTTCGCCATCGTGGCCGATGTCCACCTCAATGCTGTCGATGGAAGCCAGAATACCCGGTTCCATGGATTCGAATTCACTGCGTAGTGCCTGTAGCAATCCCCGGAACTCATTCTGGACGTAGGGGTTTCGGTAATTCAAGTGATAGGAAATCTGCGCGCCGCTGCCATTCTGTAACGGCTCATAAATGGAGCCAGGTTCCAGCACCCAGGCGGGCGATCCGTCGCTGTCCTCCGTACACGAGCCGATGCCACTGAGTTCTACGTTGCGATCAGTTTTCGGCGAGAATCCTATGACCGACCGCAAACCGGCGGTAGCATTGGCTTCCACCCAACGTTTGATCCGACCCATGTCATAGGCGTTGGGCACCACCATGATTTCGCACCAGTGAAACCGATTGTGCATACCAACGGCAATGGCAGTGTCAGCACACGCCTGGCGGCAATCGGGACTGCCGCAGCTGTTGCAGTAAAATCCCGCTTCGGTCGCGACACCCGCTTCTCGTGTCCTCGACAGCATAATATTGCCCACCGTCCATTTTTGGATGATGGGTATCGAGTCCCCGTTGAGTTGGAGAGTATAATTGTTTAGAAGAACACGGCCCAGGAAGACCCCGCCCGCCAGCAGGAAGAGTCCAAGGATAATGGGAAGAAGCTGCCGTGTTTTGCCCTTTGCATCGTTGTCAGGGTTGTTGGAAGCGCCCACGGTGTGGTCTCCTCGTTGGTTGGGTGAATGGCATCGATGAAGGCTCCATCGGAGCCCTGAGGAGAAACGAGTTATCAATATCGCACTATGATATCATAATCTGCCATTTCACGCAACACTACAAAAAACGCTCCCGGTAAATCCAAATAGGAGGGTCTCCAGGATTGGAGGGTGGCAATGCCAAACAGAAAACGAGCCACCGGGTTTTGCCCCGATGGCTCGTTGTGGTTATCTGCATTCGAGGTGAACTTTAGAAGTCCATGCCTCCCATGCCTCCCATGCCACCTGGTGGCATGGCAGGAGCCGTACTCTCTTCCGGGATGTCGGTGATCAATGCTTCGGTCGTCAGGATCATGGCGGCGATACTGGCGGCATTTTGCAGGCCACCTTTGGTCACCTTGGCCGGATCGATGATGCCGGCGTCAACCATGTCGGTGTATACCTCGCCGATGACATCGTAACCCAGACGAAGACTGTCCTCTTCCTTCTGTAGCCGTCGCACTGTTTCCACGGTCACGGCGCCATCTTTGCCCGCGTTGAGGGCGATCTGGCGCATGGGTTCTTCAAGGGATCGGCGCAAGATCTTTACACCGGTCAGAATGTCACCTTCGGTCTCAGCTTCGACCTCGTCGAGAGCGCCGATTGCGTTGATAAGAGCTACACCACCACCTGGCACAATGCCTTCCTCGACGGCGGCGCGCGTGGCGCTTAAGGCGTCCTCAACCCGATGCTTCTTCTCTTTCAACTCGGTCTCGGTGGCTGCGCCGACGCGGACAATGGCCACGCCGCCGGCCAGCTTGGCCAGGCGTTCCTGCAGCTTCTCGCGATCGTAGTCGCTGGTGGAGTTTTCGACCTCGACCTTGATCTGCTCGATGCGGCCGCGGATCTGATCCTCTTCACCATGGCCACCGACGATGGTGGTGTCGTCCTTGGTGGAGACAACCTTGTCGGCGCGCCCCAGGTCACTGATCTGGGTGGTCTCCAGCTTGCGGCCTACCTCTTCGGTGATGACCTGTGCGCCGGTCAGGGTCGCCATATCCTGCAGCATTGCCTTGCGGCGGTCGCCAAAGCCTGGGGCTTTGATGGCCAAAACGTTGAACACGCCCCGCAGCTTGTTCAGCACCAGGGTTGCCAATGCCTCGCCGTCGACATCTTCCGCGATGATTACCAGGTCGCGTTTGCCGAGCTGGACCAATTTTTCCAGAAGGGGAACGATATCCTGGGCAGCGGAGATCTTTTTGTCGGTCAGGAGGATGTGAGGATCTTCCATCTCGGCTTCCATGCGATCGGGATTGGTGACGAAGTAGGGCGAGATGTAGCCACGGTCGAACTGCATACCTTCAACATATTCAGTCTCGAAGGCCAGGCCGGTCTTGCTCTCCTCAACGGTGATGACACCGTCTTTACCGACCTTGTCCATGACCTCGGCGATCAGGTCACCAATCTCCTGGTCCTGGGCGGAGATAGCGGCAACTGATGCGATCTCATCCTTGGTCGTGATGTCGATGGCCTGAGCGGCGATTGCCACAGACAGGGCGGCGACGCCTTTTTCAATGCCGCGCTTCAGCAGCATGGGGTTGGCGCCAGCAGCCACGTTCTTCAGG
Source organism: Chloroflexota bacterium (assembly GCA_034717495.1). NCBI lineage: Bacteria > Bacillati > Chloroflexota > Chloroflexota bacterium. Next base: position 131,795 of record JAYELL010000101.1, read on the forward strand.
CCCTCATTTACGATTGCCTGGGCAAGAACGGTTGCAGTGGTGGTGCCATCGCCTGCGATGTCGTTGGTCTTGGTGGCTGCTTCCTTGAGAAGCTGGGCGCCCATATTCTGGTAAGGCTCTTCCAACTCGATTTCCTTTGCCACGGTCACACCATCATGGGTGATGGTGGGCGCACCCCATTTTTTGTCCAGGGCAACGTTGCGGCCCTTGGGTCCCAGGGTGGTCTTCACTGCGTTTGCCAGAATGTCCACGCCAATCTTCAGATTGCGGCGTGCCTCTTCTGAAAAAATTATTTGCTTAGCCATTTTAATCTTTGCTCCTTGGTTATCTATTGGTTAGTGATTGATTATTCAGCTGGTCGTGCGAGGACCTTCCTCGTTGACTATTCGACGATTGCCAGTACATCGCTTTCCCGAAGGATGAGGTGCTTGGTGCCTTCGATCTTGATCTCGGTACCAGCGTACTTGGCGTATAACACGCGGTCGCCAACCTTGACGTCCATGTCGATTCGTGTGCCGTCGTCCTGGCGAGCGCCGGGACCGGCAGCCAACACCTCGCCCTCCTGGGGCTTTTCCTTGGCAGTCTCGGGCAAAATGATGCCAGAGGCGGTCTTCTCTTCCTGTTCGATCGGTTTGACCAGCAATCGATCACCTAGTGGTTTAAGGCTCATGGGACTTACTACCCTCCTGAATGGTGGTTTGATTTATTGCGACGTTCCAGCCGCACGTTTATCCAGACAAAAAAACGGTTAGCACTCTTGTAAAGAGAGTGCTAACTGCAATAATACACGATATTATGGGATTGGTCAAATTTTACTTCAAAGGATTCATGCCGTCAAATTTTCGAAGGTGCGGGATGGCGAATACCGTTTAAGGAAACGATACACCACAACGGTTTAGCCCTTCCCGAGCGGGCGCAGAATCTGGATCGATCTCCAGCGCCTTCTCCAACCACGGAACACCCTTTTCGCAGTCCGTTTCTTCCAGGTTAAGGTAGGAAAGGCCAACCACGTAGTAGTTGATGGCCGATTCGTTGCCCAGATCGATCGCTTTCTGCATCTGCTCTATGGCTTCCTCATAGGCGCGCCGCAGGTACAGATTGACGGCAAGCTGTTGGTAGGCTTCCGGCATGTCGGGCTTGAGCTCCACTGCCTTGCGCAGCTCCCGGATTCCCAACTCCTGATCTCCGGCCTGGAAAAGAGTCTTGCCAAGGTTGAAACGCAAGGTTGCGTCATCAGGGTTGATTTCGAGGCCTTTGCGGAACATCTCGACCGAAGAGGCAAAGTTTTCATCGGCTTGTTTGGTTCCCCATTGCTTGGTGGCCAGGGCGCGGTAGTTGCTTCCCAGGGTTAAATAGAGAAAGGTCAGGTTGGGTTCCAGTTCCAGGGCCTTCTGATAGTGAGGAATAGCCTCGCTATACTTGCCCTGGACCTCATGGGTGTAGCCCAATACCCGGTGCGCATCCATGCTGCGCCCATCCAATTCAACGGCGGTCTCCGCTTCATCTACCGCCTGGTACCAGCTGCCCAAATCGGCCATCACTTCGGCCAAAGCACCGTGGGCCTGGGAAAGTTGAGGATCGAGCGCCACTGCCAGCTGGGCATAACTGTAGGCATCATCGTAATTACTGGTCCAATCGAGGGCCAGAGCCAGGGTTGCCAGGTTGCGCGCATCATCCTCGTTGATTGCTTCTGCCTCCCGAGCAAATATCAGGGATTCATCGAATTCGCTGTCGAAGATCAACAGGCGAGCCAGCTCCCGCCGCACCTCGTCGTTGTCGGGCTCCCGGTCTGCCACCACCCGAAAGGCTTGAATTGCCTCCCGGATATTCCCCTGCTCGTATTGCGATTGGGCCTCAGAAAGAAACGAAAGGGTCGTCCGGGTTGGCGTTGCCGTGGGTGTTGGGGTCTCAAAGGGGTTGCGGACAAGCTCAAATCGTTCGTTCGCGAAATAGCCCACCGCGCCGAGAGTGAGGATTATGAGTATGATCACTGGAAGAGGCGAACCCCGACGCCTTCTTCGCGGGCTGGGGTCGATATACACGCTAGTACCTTAACACTTGATTCCTTGCCCGGAGAGCAAAAAGGTCTGCAACAAATGGCCCTATTTCTGACTGCGGATTTCGTGGCAAAGCTTGGTAAAGGCTTGTTCAGGTTGGGAAATCACGATGTACGATCAGGCGAAATCCTGACGGGCTTCTGTCAGGCGTCCAGGCGTCTGTGAGCTTCCTTCAAGCTGGTGAGGCATTTGGCTGGCACGTAGATACTGCCCAAAGGCGCGCCGGCCACTCCTGCACCGTGGAAGTCTGAACCCCCTGTGGCGATCAGGTCATACTGCCTTGCCAACCTGAGCAGCTTGCCTATCAAATTGGTCGAATAGCGAGGATAGTAGACCTCAAGACCTGCCAGGCCTGCCCCTACCAGTTCGGGTAGCGATTGTTCGACCGGGGCAGGTTCTATTACCTGGCCACCTCTGGTGACGATGTAAGGATGGGCAAAGACCGGAACGCCGCCGGCCTGGCGAATCAGGCGACATGCGTTGACCGGGGTCAACCTGGCCCGCTCCACATAGGCTGGCCCCTGGCGGCCGATCAGCTTCTCAAAGGCCTCGGCCTTGCTATCGACATGACCGGCTTCGACGAGGGCTTGAGCCACATGGGGCCGGCCGATGGCGCCGTCGCCAGCCAGTTCTTGAATCCGTTCAAAGGAAACCGGATGGCCCAATTCGGTCAAGCGTTGGGCCATGCCCTCCGCGCGTCCGACACGTCCTTCCCGCAGGCGCGAGAGCTCTGCCTGAAAGGCGGGATCGCGGTAGTTCACAAAGTAACCGAGCATATGTTGTTCGCCATCCGGCACATCACAGCTCAGTTCAACCCCAGGCAGAATCTCAACCCCGTAGGTTTCGCCGGCCTCGAGCGCCCGCGCCAGTCCCTCGGTGGAGTCGTGATCGGTGACGGCGATAGTGCGCAGACCAATCTCCTGGGCCAAACGCACCAATGTTTCCGGACTGTGGATGCCATCCGATGCGGTGGTGTGACAGTGTAGATCAATGAAATTCACAGTTTAACCACACCTCTTTCAGCCAATGCCTGAAAATAGGCCAGCACCCGTTCCCCGCTTGCCACGCCGGTCTCCAGTTGGACGCGATCGGCGATTTCTGCAACGGTCAACTGCCCATCGGCCCAATACTCTGCCAGGGTTCGCGCAGTCCACGAGGCGCGCCCTGCACCCATAGTCTCTTGCCAGAAGGCATCCCGTTCCTCTTCGGATAGTTTTGCCATCAGATCAAAAAAGGAGATCGGGCCGCGGTAGAGGCGTTCCGGTACGAGCTGGCAGGCCTCCGCGCGCCATGGCTGCTCCTCGACCACATCTGGCAGTTCCGACCCGCCCAATACGCGCAGTTGTCGCTCGATCACCTCCGTGGCGCGCGCTAACCCGTCGCCGGCAGATTCCTGCAGGAAGTCCACCTGCTCCTGGATCAGCTCGGCCCCTGCGGGCCACAGACGCAGGATCGTATGGAGGGCCGCGGAACCTCGATCGGTTAAGTAGGGAATCGCCCGTTGAAGCTCCTGGTGGATCTGCGCCAGCGCCTCCTGCGACTCGGCCGACAGAGCCTTGCTTATGGCTGCCTGGGCATGATTCTGGATATTTTCCTGGTAATCGGCGACGGTAGCGTAGATCAACCAGATGGCCTCGCTAGATCCCATGGTGGCGATGCCGTAGGCATAGGCAGCCGCCAGGGAGCCTGCGCGGGCCAACCACTGGGGATCGACCCTGTCCAGCGTATCGGCGGATGTGTGATAAAAGCGGTCGGGCCACTGGATCAGCATGGGGGTCGGGATGCCCACGGTGGGATCGCTGAGGATGTAGTGGTCGCTGCCGCCGGAGAAGGGTACAACGGCGTGACGGAGAAGGCTGATGGGCTTTTCCTCGTTTCCTTCCTGGTCCAGGAGCAATTGCCAGAGCTGTTTCAGCAGCACCGGCGCAAAGGAGGCCATGGCATCAGGGGGTTCCTCGATGTTAAACGTGCTCCGGCATTGTTCCTGGTCCTGGCCCACCATATCCAGGTTGATGGCCGCCAGGGTACGCGGGATTCGCTCCTCATGGCTTGCCAGGTAGATGTAGGTGCCGCTCATTTCCGGGACCCAGATGAAGCGGATGCCATGGGAGGGCGGGGCCAATTCTCCCTGGTCGATGAGCCGTTGCAGGGTGGCCGCGATCTCCAGATTGGCCGCCGCTCCCGAGGCGTTGTCGTTGGCCGATGGCTGGGGATGACAGAGATGGGAGACGATCAGGACTTCCTGGTCGTTCTTGCCGGGGATGAAGGCAGACACTATCTCAATCTCGCCGTCAAAGATATGGCTTTCTACGCGGGCTTTCACCTGAAAGGGCGCGGAATCGCGCAGGCGCTGACCCTGGCGCGGCGTTAAAACAAAACCAAAACAACAAGGCGGCCACTCGGCTCCCCACCAGAAGGAAGTGTATTGGCGGGCGTCGGGCAGATCCAACGGGCCGCGCCCCGGTGCCGTCGCTGCCATGCCGTCGAACAGGATGCCTGCTGCGCCGCGCCGCCGGACTGCCATATCGACGACCCGTTGAAGGTTTCCGTTGGTCAAAACGATCTTGCCTTCAACCTCAAGGTCCTGGTAGTGCGCGTCCTGGGTGCCATCCTCCAGCACCACTACCTCGAAAGTTCCGTCGATGGCAGTGCTGCGCTGGATCAGGGAGATCGGAACGGCGTTGTAGTCACAGAGCCGCTCGATAAACTGGTCATCCTTGATCAGATCCAGCGTCCCGTGGCTGCAGGACCACTCCTGAAAGGTGGTCAAGGTCCAGAACCTGGCCTTGTTGTCGGCCGGAACGACCTGAAGCTCAGTGTCAAGCCCCGCGGCCTGCAGTTGAGCGTAGACATATTGGGCCGCCTCGCGGTAACCGGGGCTGGCCTGGATTCGATGAAAACGGCTAATGGCAGCCACATGGTGTTTGGCTGCATCACCAGAGTACGCCTGTCGAATGGAACTGAGTTGTGATTCAAACATGGCAAGGTTCTTTCGGGTAGATTACTATCAGTTGGCCAGTGATTCCTGCCATCTGAGGAGGATTTGACGGGTTGATTGGAAAGCCACGTCTTCCCAGGGGATCTCTGGGGCCGCAAACCAGCGGGCCTCGCTCACGTCATCCTGGGCCTGCAGAGTGCCTGAGAGCACGTGGCCCCCAAAGATCATGATAAAACCAGCCTTGTTGGGATGGGCGATGGGTTGCATGTCGATGATGCCATCCAGGGCAACGGTCAGGCCTGTTTCCTCTTGAGTTTCGCGGACCGCCGCCTCAGCTGGTAGTTCGCCGATCTCGACAAAACCCGCCGGCAATGCCCAATAACCGATACGAGGAATGACGGCCCGCCGTACCAGAAGGACCCGGCCTTCATCGCTCACCAGTACTGAAACGGCAACCTTTGGGTCCTGGAAATGGATAAACCCACAGGCGTCGCAGACCCGGCGATCGCGGCCCGAGGCCTCTTTAGTGACCAGAGCCTGGCCACAGCGCGGGCAGAAGTTGTACTCGACTTTCACTGTTGAGAATTAATCCTGGCTGATCTCGACGCTCTCGCGGGCCGCCCGCAAGTTGCTCAAGGGAGAATTGGTCATGGCGACACAGCCGGTGGACAGGATCAGGCGGCGTCCCCTGGTCTGAGATATGGCGTCGGCGGCCTCGGAACGGACATCCTCCGGCGAACCGGTCTGCACCGTCCAGCGATTGAGCCCCCCGGAGACGGCCCCCGAGAACTGTTTGGCACCCTCTGCCAGACTCGGCCCGGACTCGCGGTCATGCCAATTGACAGCCTGCACCGGGTAGTCGGTAAAGAGGTCGAAGTAGACATCGTGACCATGGATGTGCAGCATGTTGAACCAGAAATCGCCGGTCGCCTCCAGTATCTGAAGATCGAAGGGCTTGCCGAAGTGTTGATATTCTTCACGGCTCAAGCGACTGGCGTCGGCGAGTTGAGCGGCGTAGAAGACCCCGTCGATGCCAGTGGCCTTCAGGGCACCGAGGTAGCGCAGGATGCTGGCGGATATCGTCTCGAACCCTGCCAATACGGCCTCGGGATGATGCCGAAGATGGGGCAACAGATTGGCCCCCGCCAGGTTTTTGGCCTGGGCGAGGGGGCTAAAGATGGTCATGATAATGGGCACGTCATCGCCGATGGCCTGGCAGACAAGCTTGGCACCTTGTCTGACTGTAGCAAGGTAGTCGCTGGCCGGATCAAGCTCGGGCAAGCGGTACCAGTCCTCGGGAGAGTCGATCACGGTGCTCCGGTAGGCGCGGGTGCCCTCGTCCCCACCGGACCAGCAGGTGTTTATGCCCCAGTCTTGAAGGCAGTAGGCGCTGGACGGGGTCAATTTGATCAGATCAAAATCAAAGGTCTGTTGCCAATGAAGGTGGGCGGCAGCGAAGTCCTCGGCCCGTTGATCATCGCCTGGCCAGTGCCGCCACAGCGCAACCGCCGGGCGATCCACTGGTTCGCCGGCTATCGTTGCTCGAACACGTTCATATTTGCTCATCGAAGTCATCTTGTTGCCCTCGTGGAATTATGTGTACCCAGGTCTATTCTTCGACGTAGCCCTCGATGGTCAACACCGTAACCGGCGCTTGCCCTCCCGTAGGGTCGGTGAAGAAATACACCACCGGAAAGCGATATACCAGCTCCCGCTCCTGGGGAAATTCCGGTCCCTCGATACGCCAGATGATGCGGTCGTTGTTGATATCATAGCCAAACAGGTGAATCGGCTGGTCGCTGAATTGGGCAGCGTCCGCGTCGAGTGAGGCGCTGGATTGTTGGAAATCGGACCTGGCGACCCGGGACCAGTCGTAGCCGGCAAGTGCTTCTGACTGGCGGTCGAGTTCTTGCTGAACAGCGGCGCGATTGGCATCCTCATCCCAATCCAGGGGATGCCATTGCTCGACGGTGAGTTGTCCATCACTGGCTATGCCGGAGACCTCGATCAACAGGGGCCCGGAAGCATCCAGCGAAAGTGGATAGGTCCTGCACTTCAGCTGGCCTGCATCGGTGTGGCAAACCTTGAATGTATTAGCGCCATACTCGCCATAGAGGCCACGTACCACGACAGGGCCGTCGGGCAATGGCTTTGCCAGGGTTGCGAAGCTCATTTCAGGCGCTTCGATAAACAATTCAGGCTGCATTGTCTCGGCGGGGACAGGATACATTTCTTTCGTGACAAACACGGGATTGGACGCGCAAGCAGTCAAAAAGAGGACCAGAATCAGCAAGACAAAGGTCGCTCGACCGGTAACGGCTGGGCTTCTGAACATATGGGACCTCCGAGAATCGAGGCAGGTTTATGTACCGCAAAAAACGATGATAGCACAAA